>WYEE01000100.1 GCA_009904025.1 Thermogladius sp.
GAGAAGTCTGAGAATAGGATCGATAGGATTACCTCGGCTGCTGACCCAAGAGATATTGTACGCGTCAAGCCTGGCGTCAGGTTTGGAGGAAGGCTGACCCTGCTCCTATTCGATCACGACAACGAAATGGTTGAAAAGTATCTCGCCACCATCGCTACAGGCCTTAAGTTAGTTGAGGAAACATATCTCGGGGCGTCGGGTAGTAGGGGGTATGGTCGGGTGAGCTTTAAAAAGATAGATATATCCTTAGAGAAGGTCATACTGGAAGGGGAGACGCCGAAGCTCGTGGAGGTTCCTGAAGTCAAGAAGAGCTATGGGAGCGTCGACGAGTTCGAGAATGGTGTCAAGGATCTAGCAAACCTCGTGAGGAAAGCAGTCTTCCCCCAGCAGGGTTTAAAGGAATGACATATATTGGAGTAGCAACGCTATCATTCGAGAAGGGGTATCATGTCGGGTGGAGAGAGGCTAGGAGGATAATCGATCACACCACCCTCCTCAGGGCCCTCCTACACGTAGCCCACCTAACGGGCTCAGGGGGATGCGCTGAGAAGCTACTTAAAGGCGGGCTAGAGGCCTCAGCACTCCTACCAGCACTACCTGCCGGCAACGAGGTTAGACTACTAGCCCCCTTCCCCAGGATACCATGCCTCGGTAAAGCCATGAGGATAAGAGGTCTATACCTGACTCTCACAACGCTCAGAGAGCTTCTCGCCTATATATCCCAATGCCTTCAAAGAGGCGGTACCCCGGTGGCACGTGAGTCGAAGCTGGGTAGCCTCATCGTGGACTGCACAGGAGCACCCGCCCAGTTCCTCGAGCTAGCGAGGTCGGGGTCCCTAGCCTGTTTCAACGATGAATGCAATGCCCTCTCCCCCTACGCCTTAGAGGAACTTTACGTGATGGTTGCCGAGTACAGGAACAGAATTGACAGGATGAGCGGCGCAGCCGATCTATTCGAGACATACGGATTCAAACCTCTCACACCTCACTGGCTTGTGCTCAGGGGGGACAGGGATGCTGTTGAATGCGGTTTCGCTCTCCTCGAGATCCTCCAGAGGTTCGGCCTCGGCGGGTTAAAGAGTAGGGGCTGGGGCAGGTTCAAATTAAGTAGGGAGGCGGCTATTAACCCCGGCGACCACGAGGTTCTAGCAAAATCCAGCGGCTGGACGCGTGGGGTAAATTATACTCTCGGCCTTATGACGCCCGGGAAGTGGGTTGACTTGGAGAAGACGTTTGCTACTAGAGAAGTTGTCATGGGTAGATCCGGGCCCTCCAACAACGAGTATAAACTCCCCGTAGTCTACGCAATGGATGTGGGCAGCATAGTTTCAGCAAGGGAGATCCCGTCACCAAGAGTCCTAAGTCTAGCTGGCGGGGCCGTAATGATTTTCAACCCGGTGGTACTTCATGCCTAGCCAATTAGCCGCGAGCAGAACCTTAGAATTAATCCTACGCCCTCTCACACCTCTGCATGTGTGGAGCGGTAGAAGACTCCTCATGGGTCTTGATGTGGTTAGGAGGGGTGGGAACCTGTGCTTCGTGGACATAGAGAGGCTTCCTCCGGAGATGGTTAACCAGTTATATAGTACGCCAGCCGAGCAAATTCCAAGGGTTCTCGAGAAGTATTCTGCGCAACTCCCATGTAGGCTTGAGGTGAAATTCACCGGTTTTCTGCCTCCCAAAGCGCAAATACTCGAGTTAAATCAGTACGTGGTTCCTGGGTCAACTCTTAAAGGATACATTAGGACAGCAGTCCTCTACTTAATGCTCAAAGCGATCGGGGAAAAGGGGCTGGCCGAGGCTTTAAGACGAGGCGTTAACTTAGACGAGAAGCCGAAGAATGTGGCGCAAGGCCTCGAAGCAGAGTTCTTCAGAGCTCCCCGGCCCGGAGGCGAGGGAGGGTTTGTGGACTCGTTTCAATCCCTCCTAGTTTCAGATCCAGGGGTGGTGGTTGACCCCCGGTGTCTTGTAGTCTCGGAGATCCGTGTGGTGGAACTCCTTGGCAGAGAGCTAAAGAGGATTGCCAGCCAATACGCTCTTCTCGCCACATGCGGTGAGCTCAAGTACAGGGTGAGCGTTAGAGCCCCCGGCAAGAGCGCGGTGAGCAACATCGCCCGGCCTCTCCGCGAGCACTTCAAGGATATAGAGAGGTTGCGCGTGCTAGAGGAGGTGGATCTCATTAAGGCTCTCAGGGATTTCGGCTGCTACATCCTCTCAAAGGAGTTGGAGAGGGTGAAATCGTTCAAAGACCTAGCCGGCTATGCGGACATGCTGGAGGACCTCCATAGGAGGTACTGCTCGAAACCCTCAGATTGCGTGGTGGCGAGAATTGGGTATTCGACCGGCTTGACCGCGAAAACCGTGCTAGGCGTTGTGAAAGAGGCTGACCCACAGCTCTACCAAGAGGTTAGATCGCTCATGGAGAGGAGCCTCCACCACACATGGGACGAGCTTACGATCAAGCTTGTTGAAACCCCACGGGGGCTTGTCGGCCTCGGGTGGTGTGAGCTATGCGTCCATTAAACCCTCGCCTCTACAAGCTCTCACTCTACGCACTCCTCCACGACGTAGGCAAGCCGGTTCTCAGGTTTGCCAGAAGATTTGAGATCGAGAAGGGCAGATCAGAGGCTCTAGCCAATGCAGCTAAGAACGTTGTCGAGACCCGACTTGGGGATAGAATTGGCCAGGTCGCCAATGAAAGGCACGACGAGATTTCAAAAGCCGTGATAGGGCGCGTGCTCGGTTTATCCCTGGATGAGGGGGAGAGATCCTACTTCGACGAGGTGATTAAAGAGGTAGATGCATTGGCGGCCTCCGAGCGTGGGCTAGACCTTGCAACCCGGGGCTTCATGGAGAGCGTTCAAACCGCTGTCGCTAAGAGGGTGGAGGAAAAGGCGAAGCTCCCATACGCATACTCGCACGAGTTCACCCCCATGCTCGCACCCACATGGCTCCTCTTTGAAACAGGGTATGTGGAGAGCACGGGTATACAGGCGGTGGGCGAAGGACAGGCTAGGTGGAGTGGCGCGGATGAGAGGAAGAATATTGCTGTGAAGATCTTCCACCCCATGAACCAGGCAGTTGAGAAGAAGAATAAAGAGAAGCTCGTGGAATTGCTCGTGGAGCTTCTCGCCAGATATAGTGGAGAACCCGTTTGGCTCCCTATAAGGCCACTTCTACCAGGTGTGATAGCTGGTTTAGAAGCGTCTAGAATCGAGAACGCGATGGAGGAATCATCGTATTCAGAGGTCGTCCTCTTACTTCTCTCGATGCTATGGGTTGCCAGGGAGATATACCATGCGTCATCCCACCCGACTAGGGGTCTCGTAGATACGGTCGAAAATGTACTGAAAGCGACTTCATCCCTAGTCCCATCCGCCGTATATTGGTCTATAGTGCCAGACATCAGCCTCTACAGCCACAGCAAGCTCGTAGCCGCATTCACTTCCGCCCTCCACCTCAGTAGCGACAAAAGGCTTAGGTTGCTTGTAATCGATGCCAACAACATCCAGGGGTTTATAGCAGCGCCGGTCAAGGCGGCTGCAGCCTCGAGGGTTATAAGGGGCAGGAGCCTCCTATTAGAGATCCTAATGGATGCTTTAACAGAATACGCTCTGGAGCTATTCGGCGGTCTACCCAGGGCAAACGTAGTTGTATCCGAGGGTGGGACACTCGACGTTGTTGTGCCAAATATAGAGGGGTTTGATGAGAGGGTTGCCAAGCTAAGAGACGCGGGTAGAAGGCTGGCGGGGTTTCTTGGTGGTATACTTGGCTTCACAGTCGCCTACTCGAGGCCCTTCACAATCCAGGAGGCCAACCCACAGAGAGCTATAAAAACGTTGGCGGAGGGCTCTGGGGAGCAAACATTCATAGACGTCTTGGAGTCCTTAGCCGAAGCTCTCGCCGTCGAGAAAGCGAGGAGTGGTGTGAGGCCTGATGTAATTTCCGTGGAAGGCGTGGTAGCGGGGGATAGCGATGTAGAGGACTTCGACTCCCTCACAGGGGAGCCTGTTCTCAAGGACGCTCGTATGGATCCATTCAAGCTCAGGGTCAGTGCAGACACAGCTGAATACGCCGAAAGATTGGCGGGGCCGGGCAAGCTCTCGGAGGGCGACGTCCTCTCGACGGCGACGCACCTAAGCCTTGCCATAGGGACGGTTGCCAGGGAGCTCTCCTCTATCATCTCCATCCACGTCTACAAGTATGAGAACGGGGTACCTGTGCCTGACACTGATGCGGTCTATGAAGTATACAAGGAGCTCAGCCTCCACCTCTCGAGAGGTTCAGTGGCTCCCGGTCAACTCCTTGTAAGAGGGGAGTTTGAGCAGGGGCTATACAGCGGGAATATAGCCTTCACACCGTTACCTCCGGTAGGTGCATTATACGTTTTAGTTACCTCTCCGCTGAGGGCACCAGGCATCTACAACATGGAGGAAGCCGAGTCCGCCAGTCTGATGCTTGAAGGCGGATACAGAGTTTCCAGTAGTATACTAGGATTGCTCAGCAAGATCCTTGATTCACCTTCCCTTGGGGATAGGAGTGTGAGGATTAAGATATGGTTTGTCAACGCACCACACCTCTTCTTGTTCACCGAGAACATTAGAGCTTACGACCAACGTTTCATGGTTAAGGAGCTTGCCGAAAGCTTCCAGCAACTCGGGAAAGCCTCCCAGGCCCTCCTGAGGAAGGGCGTTGATGTCTCATTCGGCTTCACGCTACTAGGCCTATACCATCCGGCGAGGTACACGCTTACGGAGAAAGGTGAGGTGGAGAGCGCTTCCCTCGTTGATCTAGATGAATTCGGCGTAATAGCGGTAGCCAAGATGGATGCTGACTTGTTCGGCGAAGTAAGAGGACTCTATTCAATGTTCCCGAGCAGGCTTGTCACCTTGTCAGATCTTGTCAATATTGTTGTCGCCGGCAAGGCATACTTTAAAGCCGCCGAGATCGCGAGAGGGATCACTGTATCAGGTGAAAGAGGTAATCTTGATGTGATACCGCTCTACGCCGGTGGCGACGACGTAACAATCTACGGTAAGTGGAGTCATGTAGTATATTATGTGAGCCTTCTCGGCAAGGAGATAAGGAGGGCTCTACCACCACTATCCCTCTCCATTGGTGTCTCTCTAGGCGATTCCAAGGAGCCCTTGCTACATCTCTACAAGTGGGCAGTTCATCTACTTGAAGAGTACGCAAAAGCCGTTAGAGCATCATGTGTCATCGGGGCTCCATACAGAGTCTTATACCCCAGCAAACCCCAGGAGACCGGTCGGGAGGCGATTTACAGAGTTATACCCTTGGAGGAACCATCAAGATTCTACAAGTGGGTTGAAGACCCGATAGCCGGCTGGAATCTAGACTTCCTCGGGAGGCTCTTAGGAGGGCTCATAGGCGTTGAGAAAGGTGGCTGGAGAAGCGAGCTTGAGGACCTGGGTAGAGAACTCTACATCCTCCTCACCATTGCGAACGAGTACGAGGAGGCCTTAAGCCTTTACGAGGAAGCTAAGAGAGGAAAAATAGGGTTTGGTGATTATAAGGCTAGGATACTGCCGATAGAAGTCTATTACGCCTACGCGTGGAGTCGCAGGAAGGAGGAGCTCGCCCGTCTCAAGAGGCTGTTCGAGGAGATAGAAGCAGTGGGAGAGAAAGCTAGACCATTGCTCCTCCAGTATCCCGACGACATTGTCGCGGGAAGAAGCGTGGAGGAGGCTCTAAGGCTCCTCCTCGGGGCTAAACCGGTATTAGACCTAGTCGTGCTCGCGCTCAGAAGATATGAGGACTCCGTCAAGCCATCTAAATTAATCGAGTGGAGATAGGGTGTGAGCTCCAGGCCGAGAGCACTGATTGTCAGCGCATGGGGTGATCCATCCCAGTGGGAGTCCGTTGAGTATAGGATAAATCTCTACAACATCAAGGCGCGCAAACCCTTAGGCTGGAGATTTTTAGCCGAGAAGGCTTACGGCGCTAGTGGTTGGGCTATCTCATCGCAGAGCACGACGATCGCCTTAGCATGCTTCTTCAGGGGGTTCGCGGACGTTAAGGCTCTGGTTTTCGGCCTTGACAGCCTGGCCGATCTGGAGGACGTCGAATGCACGGCGAAAGGAGTTAGGGAATGCGCTGAGGAAAAGTATAGGGGTTTCCTGGAGGGTTTTGTAAAAGATGTTATGGATAAGGGGTGCAACCTCGACAACTATGATGGGCTAATAGAAATCGCTCTCACACCAGCCATGGGGAGTTTCCACGGCTATAAATTCAATGGTAGCCCAATCCACATATTCAACAAGGCTTTCATTAAGATCATGGAGGAGTTGGAGAAATTCAACCCTCGTTTTGTAATCCTAGACGTAAGCCATGGGGTAAACTATCAGACTATAGCAGTTAACTACGCTACGCTTGCCGCAGTCTCGCTAGTCAACTCGTTGAATAGAATTAAAGGGCGTCACGAAATACTCCTCGACATAGTGAACTCCGAACCTCTACCTGGGAGAAGGCGGCGGTTTAAACAAGATAAACCAGAGGGGAATAAGGAGGTTAAAACAGGGCTGAACATCCTCGATGTGAGCGGCATTGCTGAAGCCTTCGAGTTTGTGAGCGGGTTAACCCAGGCCATACGCTTCAGGGTGCCCGTTGGAGAGTTTTCGAGGATGCTAGAGGATGAAAAGCTGGAGGAGATCTGGAGGAAGCTAGTGGCTTTCGTAGCGTTGGTAAGCAGCGGGCTTGCGGGTCTTACATTCCCGGGAGCGTCAGACGAGGAGGGCGTCCCCCTAGGTTTTGATATATGCTCAGTTCAACCAGGCGGTGCAACTCTAAACGTGGAATATCCACCGAGTCTTCGAGATAGAGAAGTTGACTACGAGGAGGCCTCAACTAACCCGGTGCTATTGTATTCGCTCAGGAAGGCGGTTGCGGGCTTCCAGGAGGGAATATGCGGAGAGAGTGGTGAGATAGGCTTAAGCGATTACTTAAGAATCATCGCCGGGTTACTAGAGAAAGCGGAGTTACCCCACATCAGCAGACTTGTCTCCATCGAGAACGTTAAGTGGGGGCTGACTATTTTAGCCCTCGGGAAGCTGTGGGGTGAATGCCGGCAGGATTTCGAGAAAGCTGTCAGAGAGAAAGGAAATGTGAGTGTCTCGGATATAATTGACGAAAAGGATGGGGGAGTAGAGGTTTCAAGTAGTTTACTCGAAGCTCTAAGGGGTGTCGGGAGGGCTGAGAACGAGATGGCGGATTGCCGTGAATTTGCACACAGTGTTTTGGAGCGTTTCAAAGAGCCGAAAGTCCCCTCTGAAGTCGACGAGGAGATGCTGAGAAATATGATCGCCCATGCAGGCCTATCCTACAGCTTCATATCGAAGGTCCGGCTTAGGAGGAGAGGGGGAGACTACAAAGTCGTCGGGCTTCTTTACAGACGCCACCTGGTGGAAGGCTTAATGAAAAAGCTGAAAAACTCCGGGTGATAGGAGTTGGGCTGTCGCCTAGGCCTGGTTCAGGAAATTCATCTCGGAATGGTCTCCCTGCCTCAACATGAGATGTCGTCCCATATAAGGGCTTGGCGAGAGTTGTTGAGAAAACTCTTGAGCCCTAAACCAGTTTTGTGATGGAATGCCCCTAGAGCTTTGTGGGCTAAGCAAAGATTCATGCCACATTAGTAGACAGCTACAGCTAATGAGGTATGTAGGTATTTGAAGGTAAGACGATGATAAGAGCTGTCCTTGCGTTCAGGGGGGCTTGTGGCAGTCAACTCGTCGAGAGATGCTCGTTGATCACGTGCGTCCAAAGGGGCTTCCTCAGCGAGGCCTGGGTAAAGTGCTCTACCAGCGATGATATGCTCCTCGACGTGGAGTCGGCTCTGAACAAAGGGTATCTGCTCGAGGAGGTATCATTCCTGACGGGGGTGAAAGTGAAGGGGTATATGATTAGCAGGGAAATCGTCGAGAACAATATTCTCCAAAACCTCTTCGTTGACGGTGAGGTGGTATTCGAGTACAACAAACCAGTAAGCGAGTGGGCTTTTAAACTAGATGTAGCAAGGCTGACCATAGATCTCACGACCCGTAAGGCGACGGCAGTATTGGCAAGACCTGTAAGCGTGGAAACGCTCTTCGACCTGGCCTTAAGGCTGTTGAAGCCTAAAAGAATACCGCCATAACCCACACCCTTACCAAAGATTTCCTATGAAGGATATAATGTAACCCACTCTACCACCGCTTCCTTGCTGAAATAAGCTACATGCTAGATGCCTCTCTCATCTGCTTTCAATTCTTTATGGTTGCCTCTGTTCGTCGTTTCTAAATTAGATATTTTAAGAAGATCTGGTACTTGGCCTTTTTCCCTTGAAAGTTTTCACTTTCTCCTCGGATCTCCCGGTGTTGATCGTTGAGCTATAGTTATGATTCCACTTTTGCTTCCCATGAGGGGCATGGGAAGATCATTGTATAGTCGAAATATTTTGCTCATGCCTCTGTGATCTGTAAGGTTTTGATTGCATGTGTGATTGATCTTCACCATTTTCATGTTTTATATATCTGAGATTTAGGTTTATGGAAGAGCATTTTCCGGTTTTCTTCCCATGTCCAGCATAGGATTTCCACCGATCTATTTGACTGGTTGTTTTATATCTTTCCTCTCTCAGGCTTTGGATCCTGGTGCTGGGGTTTGATCGTGAGGAGGGTTGTTTTGAGGAGTGTTAGGAGGCTCTACTCGTGGGCCCGCGTGGATCCTGTGGAGGAGGATTTGAGGGGTTGGAGCTGGGATAGACCCCCGGTTAAGCCAAGGGCATACCTTGGGTTGGGGGTGAGCGAGGTCGCTGGGAAGTACTGTCCCGCGAGGAGGGATGTGTGGTTGAGGAGGAAGATGGGCTTAACACCGGAGGCGACTGAACCGCTGTTGCTTGGCAGAGCCCTCCACGAGG
>WYEE01000119.1 GCA_009904025.1 Thermogladius sp.
CACCCCCCTGGAAGCCCCCACCAGGTGTTAGATGGCCGTGTAAACCTATCGAAGCCGCCACCGCCAGTATCATGGGCCCTGTTATCCTCGTAACCGTCTTCACGATGAGGGAGAGCCCCATGTCCCCTCCAGGCTTCAAGTTAAGCCTCTCCACCCCTCTGCCAAGCGCGAGACCCGATATTATCGCGAGGAAGAATACCGTTGTCTCGTACAACGTGTCTAAACCTCTGTAATCCCACACGATCGCCGTAACAGACTCAGGGCTCCAGACAGTGAAGTTCGGGAGGTATGGGTTGTAGGTGGTGTTCAAGTAGGCTAGGGCAAGCCATCTAACCCGGCTGCTCGGGTAGAAGGATACGCCAGCTAACACTAGGAGGAGGCTTAAGCCCATTACAACACTAGTTATAACAATCAGCTTGACCAGGGTTCTCATTTTCTCTCAAACCTCTCTGTCTTGCTTATCAAGACCAGTAGTAGTGCGGGGAGGACTCCACCTGCTACAGGCAGATAGACTAAAACAATGTCTGGAGCCATGAATAAATAGAACAGTAGGGAGTAGAAGACGCTCTGGACAGCACTGTAGATCACTGCTTTAACCAGGTCTCTCTCCTCCAAGGCGAGGTATACTGCGATCACGGAGAGGAGAGAGGCTAAAGCGCCTAAACCGTATACCAGGAGGTCAAGCCCCACTACCACCACCCCTGGCACACATCGACTCATCCAGGGCGTCGTGCACGCATGGCTCTACTAGAACAAGCCTGGACTTGTGGGCTGCCCTGGCTAGAGCGTGGGATCCAGCAGGTGACAACACGAGGATGAGGAATGATGTTATGAAAGCAGCACCAGCCATGAAAGTCGAGTACTCCCCCAGCTCTCTGTACCCCAGGGCTACTAGGCCTGCCCCCGTTATCGGGTATACGCAACCCCAGATGGAGCCTATTGTGGCAGCGTGTAGCCTAAGGTAGAAGTTCCTGAACCTGTTCACACCTATACCTGAAATTAGTTGAGCTACAGCTCCTAGCCCGATGAGAGCTAGGCCGGCGTAGACTAGTATGTCCTCGATCAAGAGCCCATCACCTTTCTCTCAAGGTATTTAGCGACGTAGATGTCGAGGGCGTAGATCCAGAGGGCTAGAGGTATAGCGGTGATTATTAGGATAGGCTCTCTGAAGAATACACCTAGTATGATGAAGAGGACTGCGAGGTTGTAGCTGAGCAAGTCGACTCCAAGGACGTGGTCCGGTATTGTCGGACCTCTCAGAGCCCTGATCAAAAACAGCACTGTGGCTGTAAGGTAAACCGGTATTATTAATGCGAGGTAAAACTCAACTAACACTTCTCCCACCTTCCAGTGTCTTCAAGCTGAGCTCCACACTATCATTCTCCCTCGGCCCAGCCAACTCGTAGAAGTTTGTCGTCACGTATGCGTTGAAGGGGCAGACAGTCACACACCTGTAGCAGAAAACACACCTGCCGTAGTCTATCCTTGGGAAGATTCTCCTAGGGTTTATCTTCGGCGCCTGGAAGCCCGCTGGTATCTGGTACATAACGATAGCGTCAGCCGGGCACTCGATCGCGCATAGAGAGCAACCAGTACACTTCTGTAGATCAGCGTAGTGCCTGCCCCTGAAAGAAGCCTCGACCTCTGTTCTCGCGTACGGGTACTGTATTGTTGCGGGTTTAAGGGCCAGGTTCTTCGCTACTGAAGGTAGTAGCCTCGGCCTCCCCACTTCTCCTCGCCTCTACTCAACTCAGTGAAGGGGATAGCCTTCCTCGAGCCGGTCTTAAGGTCTGTCACTAAAGCCCTCTCCATGCAGGAGATACAGGGGTCTAGGCTCGCGAGTATCACGGGCAGGTCTGCTATAGTGTAGCCTTCGTATAGGAAAGCTGAGTTTATTATGTTCGTGAAGGAGGGGGTTCTAATCTTTACTCTATAAGGGTTCACCCCTCCATCGCTCATAACAAAATACGTTAACTCTCCCCTAGGTGCTTCAACCCTCGTGTAGGCTTCCCCAGCCGGGAGCTTCCTCGGCAACTTCTTTTCATCGGGTACAGGGTTGCAGTCTCTTGGAAGGCTTTGGAGGACTCTGAGGGACAGGTCTGCTGAAATCAAAGCCTCACCCCATCTAACCATCATTCTAGCCCAGCTATCCCCCTCATCTCTTACAACAACCTCGGGCTCCAATTCATCGTAGGCGTCATACTTGTCGCTGACTCTAGCGTCAATTCTAACCCCGCTCCCCCTAGCCACGGGCCCGAGCAGGCTGTGGGATACAGCATCCCTCCTCTTCAGCACGCCTACGTTTACAAGCCTCTTCCCTATAGTGACATCCTCCTCGAAGACCCTCTTATAGTACTCCAACCTCTTTCTCACACCGCTTATGATCCTTGTGAGCCTCCCCGCATCCTCATCGCTTAAATCCCTCCTCACCCCTCCAACCATCATGTAATCGGCCATTACACGCCCACCGGTGAGTATCTCCTTGGCTTTCATCACCTTCTCACGGTCGAGCATTATGTTCATGAAGAGTGTGTCGAAGCCTATCACCTCGGCCATGACGGCGTTGATCAACATGTGGCTGTGTATTCTTTCAAGCTCCATCGCCAGGACTCTGAGATACCTAGCCCTCCTACACGGGTCAACCCCGAGTATCTGCTCGAGGGCTCTTACATACACGTTTGTGTGCACGGTATTGCATATACCGCAGACCCTGCCCACAATGAAGATATCCTTGTAGAAGGAGTTGAGCTCCAACAGCTTCTCGATCCCCCTGTGGTTGTAGCCGGTGTTTACTTCAACCTTAACGACGAACTCACCGTCTGCGTATGCCTTCAACAATATAGGCTCGTGGAGCGCAGGGTGTTGGGGGCCGACGGGTATCTCAACGCTTACGGGTATTTCAATAACCTTATCAACCATTTCAACCCCTCCTCAGGGGGTAGACGCTGCTTTCAACTATATCCCTGGGAGCGAAGAAACCCCTCTTCAAGAACTCGTTGCCCTTGAAGAATACTCCGAGTAAATCGTGAATCTCTAATTCCGCGCTGAGGGCGCCCGGCACTATGTCTATGATACTGTCTATCACAGGGTTCTCGCGGGGGATCGTCGTTCGGAATACGATTGTCTCCTCCTCGGGCAATAGAACCGTGAAGTAGTCTAGTCTTATAACACCCTTATCCTTCAAATCGACTCCGACAATGGTTGAAATGTAAAAGCCCTCAACACCCCTCTCACGAGTCAAATTCTGGAAAATACTCCTAACTAGAGATGGGTCGAATACGTATACCCTCCTGTTTGGCTTAACTAATCCCCCTTCTGGCAAGCCAGCGTACAGCTGATACCACCGCTGAGAATACTATTGGGGAAGCAAATTTATAAAAAGGCGTTAGGTAGGCTTTCCGAACAAAGATGCTTAATATCTCATCTAGCAAACTACAACAGTGGTGGCTGCTTTGAAGTACAGGTTTATAAGATACTCTCCCTGGCTCGTCCACTTCAATACTGGGGCCTGCAATGGTTGCGACATCGAGGTTCTAGCTGCTTTAACACCCTTATACGACCCCGAGAGATTTGGCGTTAAACTCGCCCCCTCTATAAGACACGGGGACATACTCGTAGTCACAGGCGCTTTAACTAAGAAGAGTGCTGAGAGGTTGAAGAGGCTGTACGACCAGATGCCCTCACCGAAGTTTGTTATAGCGGTTGGAGCATGCGCTATAGACGGGGGCGTCTTCCAGAAATCCTACAGTGTGTTGAAGGGGGCCGACAAGGTCGTCCCCGTTGACGTCTATGTTCCCGGTTGCCCTCCGAGGCCTGAGGCGATCCTAGACGCGATAGTGAAGTTGAGGGAGAGAATATCTCAGGTGGAACCGCAGGCTAGTAGACAGTAGTAGACCTGCCCGAAGGATATGCCTTCATCGTTTAAAGGTATCCTCAAGGGCAAGACCACCTTAAACCCCTCTGGTTCAAGAGCTTTCTCCAAGCCTCTCACAATAAACTCGTTGACGCCCGCACCCCCTGAGACAACGATCTCGGGCTCAACTCTCAGACCACGCGCTGACTCCGCAATAAGCCTGCCGTAACCTTCGCCAAGAGACTCGAGGAAAGTGCGGGCTATATGAGGTGTGGGCGCCCCCAGATTTTCTAGAACCCATTCAATATACCTCCACGCATCCAACCTTAAAACACCGTTCTCACTGTAGGTGCGTATGTCTGGTGGGTCAATTAAACCCCCGTTGAAGGCGACGGCTTCAAGTCTTATAGCTGGCTCACCATCATAACTCCTCTCTCTTCCGACACCGAGGATGGCTGAGGCGACGTCTATAAGCCTCCCCGTGCTTGAAGCGGGTTTAAACCACCCCCGGTTCACAAGCCTGTGTACAAGTAGCATCTCGGGGATTTCCCCCTCGCCTAGGCCGATACGCTTTAGCAGTGATACAATTTCCTCTGGGTTGAACCCTTTCTGTGCGAGTAGTCCCACTAAAATCCTCAGCGGTTTAACAGTATCCATGTCGCTCGTCAGGGGGAGTGGGCTTAAGCTGGCGACCCTCTTGTAGGATGCGTCCTCCGTGTCCACTAAGATCACCTCTCCTCCCCAAATAGTGTTGTCGTCGCCCCACCCCAGTCCATCCAACGCGACTCCCAATATCCTTCCTTTCAACCACTTCTCCCCCACGACCGAGAGAACGTGTGCGAGGTGGTGCTGGACCTCTACAAGCCTCGCACCCCTCTTCTCAGCATACTCTACGGCAAGCCTTTTGGATACATAGCCAGGGTGCTTGTCTGACACCACTATGAGATTGTCTTCGTCGAGGTGATATGAAGAAACTAGGAATCGGAGATACCCCTCGAGCTCGCTAACCGACTTGGCCTCATCTAGATCACCTACATACGGTGAGACAACGATCTTATCCTCAAACCCTACTGCGACTGTGTTGTTTAAGTCGCTTCCGAAGGCGACTACATCGCGTGGAAGCTTACCCGGTATTCTAATCCAGAGGGGTGCGTAACCCCTGCTCCTCCTCAGGAGGACGTATCTCCCACCAGTCTTCCTGATAACGCTGTCGTCTACTCTGTGAAGAATCTCGCGGTCGTGGACTAGAAAATAGTCCGCTACATTCTTCAACTCCCTGAAAGCGCAATCCTCATCCTTGCACATGGGCTCACCAGTCAGATTACCGCTCGTCATAACAAGGAATTTATCGCGGGTCTCCTTGAGGAGGAGGTAGTGTAGGGGTGTGTACGCTACGAAGACCCCTTCATGGCTTAAACCAGGTGAAACCAGCTTGGAGACCGGTGTATCCTCTCTCTTAGGCAGTAAGAGTATGGGTGCCTGAGGGGAGTTAAGCACCTCCTCATCCCCCTCATCCATGTATACCAGCCTGCGGAGGACTATGCTGTCTATCCCCATGACGGCGAAAGGCTTACGAGGCCTCTTCTTCCTCGCTCTCAACCTGGCCACTGCATCGTCGCTTGTAGCCAAAGTAGCTAGGTGGAAGCCGCCCAGGCCTTTCACAGCGATTATACTGCCCTCTTCGACGAGCTTGGCGGCAGTCTCAATAGGGTTCTTATCGTCCACCAACATCCCCCCGGGGTCTAGTAGAGCCAGCCTGGGCCCGTCCACCTTACAACTAATCCCCTGGGCGTGGTATCTCCTAAGGTTCCCCGGATCCTTGTACTCCCTTAGGCATTCACTGCATAGAGGGTATTTCCTCATACTAGTGTTCACTCTATCGTATGGTACACTGTACATCATCGAGAACCGTGGGCCACACCACGCGCACGAGTTGAACGGGTACCTGTACCTTCTATCCTCCGGGTTCAATATCTCAATGAGGCAGTCGTGGCACATCGCGATATCGGGCGGTATATTAGACCTGGCCTTGAAGTCCCGGCCGCTCTCCTTGATAATGAATTCTCTGTACCCCTGTGGCTCCACCTCCTCTACCCGTATCTCCTCGATGAAAGCTGGCGGAGGCTTCTCTGAAACAAGCCTCTTGACGAACTCCTCCAGGATCTCCTCTTCACCCTCAACCCAGACCTCAACCTCGGAACCCCCCACGTTTCTAACATAGCCTCCGAGGCCGAGCCTCCGGGCAAGCCTGTCTAGGAATGGCCTGAAACCTACTCCCTGGACTAACCCTATGATAACGATCTTTTTCGCACGCATTTTGTTTTCACTTGCTGGCCAGCTCTCTCTCAATTTCCTCGTAGAGCTCAAGGATGTCTTTCAGCTCGTCCTCCTCTATCTTGGATATCGCGACACCCGCGTGGACTATAACGTAGTCGCCTACTTTAGCATCCTCTACGCCGAGTATGACTTCTTTGAGAAGACCACCCATTCTAACCTTGGCTAGCTTAAGCCCTGTCCCAGACTTATACACCTCAACTATTTCAGCAGGGTAGCCGAGGCACATGGGGGCCACCTCAACATATCCTCGGTAGGTTAAGCGGGTTCGACGTGACCACCACCAACCCCCCGATCTCGGTCCTCGCAACCACTCTACCCTTCAAGTCCCTTGTTCTAGTAACCTCTCCTATTATACGCGCGTCTTTCTCGCCGGCTTTAACAAGCTCCTCTACAACCTCCTCCGCGATAGATGGGTCGACGCTTAGGACTACGACACCCTCCGAGGCCACATTCAACGGGTCGACACCCATAGCCTCCAGGAAGCCTCTTACCTCATCTCTCACCGGTATAAGGGATCTGTCGACGACTATCGTTATATCCTTGTTTAAAACCCACTCGTTGAGAACCCCTGCAAGCCCCCCTCTCGTCGCATCCCGGGCGGCCCTAATGTATCGTCTATACCTCTGTATCACAGGTAGCACGGTCTTGACAAGGGGTTTACTATCGCTTCTCAGACCCTTGTTCTCCTCGAGTAGGCCTAGCTGGGCTGCCAGTATTGTCGAGCCGTGTTCAGCTATATTGCCTGTGACTATTATTTTGTCGCCTGGGGCCGGCTCGTCTACTATGGGCTCGTAGCTTGAGACACCTATGCCGAAGCCGCTTATCACTATCTTGTCTACACTCCCTTTAGGCATGACCTTGAAGTCGCCGCCTATCACAGCCACGTTGTTGTCCACGAGGACTCTAATCATCGAGTCCACGATCTTCTCCAATAGATCTACCTCGAAGCCTTCCTCCACGACAATGTTATCCAGGAAAGCCACCGGTGTGGCGCCCATAACCACCAGGTCGTTTAAAACACCGCTCGCAGCCAGGTGCCCTATGTCGCCGCCGGGGAAAATAATTGGGTTCACAGTGTAGGAGTCGCTTGTGAAGACAACGTATTTATCGCCAGCTTTAATGTAGGAGCCGTCGTCCATTACGTCGAGGCCTCTCCCGCCTAACGTCCTCTTCAACCCCTCGGGCACTCTCCGCGCTATCAGCTTTGACACTATTTCAAATGTCTCCAACCCGCCCGCGCCATGAAGTAACTCGATCCTCCTATGCAACATGGCGGTGACCCCAAATCAGGACAGCGGTCGCGCCTGGAGATTCGTGTAATAGCTTGAAGTGTAAAAACTTTTAGACGCTACTTTATGGAGAGCTTCTTCAGCACGTTGTAGACTCTCGAGGGCCTTAAACCTAGTTCTTTCGCGATACGGTAGATCGAGTAGCCTTCAAGGTATAGTTTCCTAATTTTTTCAACCTCCTCGCTGGTTAATCTCCTAGGGGAGGATTTCCTAAGCTTCTCACCCCTCTCCTTCAAGGCCTTGTACAACGTCTTAGTCGAGATGTGAACCTCCTCTACAATCCTTTTAATCGGAACCCCCTGCTTATACAGCTCGACAGCTCTTTCAACTTTCTCGCTCTTAACCAATTTTCCCACCACATTTTTTGTTTTCCACTAACCCTAATAAACCTAACCTTCAACAACAAACATCTAGCCTGGATTATATAAGGTTTAAAACGCTTGGAAGCTGGGTTAGGTTGTATACGACGGCTACACCCAGCAGGTTGAACGTCGCAACTACCTTCAGATCTCTTTTCACGAGGACAGCCTTCATCCCAACGCTCATGGGTCCCCCGACATCCTCGATCACGTTATCCCCCACGTGTGCGACCTCACCCGGCTCCAACCCTAGTTTCTCCAGTAGTGCTAGGAAGAACCCCCTATCCGGCTTGTTGAAACCTGTTTCATCAGAGAACAACCTAACCTCCACGAACCTTGTTAAACCACCCTTCTCCAGGAGCATCCAGGTATATGAGCTGGGCCAGAATAAGACATTCCCGGCGACAGCTATCTTGAAATCTCCCCTAGATAATTCCTCCAGGGTACCGGGGACATCGCTGTATGTGATCTGCCCTGGATCAACCTTAAGGAACGCCCTGTGTATTAACCCCTCTACCTCTCTTACCTCAACGCCAAGCTTCCTGGCGAGGATCTCCTGGCCGGCCTTAACAGTCTCGTTACCCGGTATCAGGGCTCTACGTCTAATCCTTCTAGCCTCTTCATGCGCCTCTAGGACTCTCTGGTACACCCCGTCAATGGGTTTACCGAGCTCACCCGCTATCACACGGCTTG
>WYEE01000081.1 GCA_009904025.1 Thermogladius sp.
TCTCTCGAAGGTTACATCGGAGTGATAGGTAATGGAGCCGGCTTGACTATGGCTACAATGGATCTAATAGAATTCTATGGTGGGAAACCGGCGAACTTCCTCGACGTGTGGTCTGGTGGAGGAGCGTCGAGGGATAGGGTTAAGGAAGCCGTTAAACTCCTACTCGAGAACCCCCGCGTAAGGGTTGTCCTGGTAAACATCTTTGGGGGGATGACTAGGTGTGATGAAGTAGCCTTAGGTGTAAAGCAAGCGATCGAGGAGACGGGTTTAAAGAAACCGGTGGTTGTAAGGCTTATGGGTACAAACCAGGAGGAGGGTGCAAGAATACTCAGGGAAGCAGGGTTATTGGTCTACGAGGATGTAGATGAAGCGGTTCGCAGAGCAGTTGAGATCTCGCGGGGTGGTGTGGTTTGATAGCTGGAAAGAATACAAGGGTTCTTGTTCAAGGGATAACTGGGAAGGAGGGTAGCTTCCATACAAAGCTCATGTTGGAGTACGGTACGAGGATAGTAGCCGGTGTTACGCCCGGTAAGGGCGGCACCTTTGTCCACGGGGTTAAGGTCTTTAACACGGTTAGAGAGGCTTTGAGGGAGACCGGAGGAGTGGACGCTTCAGTGGTGTTTGTCCCAGCGAGAACCGCCTATGATGCTGTGTTAGAGGCAGTCGAGAACGATATCAAGCTGGTCGTGGTGATTACCGAAGGGATCCCTCTACTAGATGAGTTAAAGATCGTTCACTATGCGAAGTTAAAAGGCGTGACGATAGTTGGCCCCAACACGCCAGGCCTTATTGTACCAGGTGAAACTAAGCTTGGCATAATGCCGGCAAACTACTATAAGCCAGGTGTAGTGGCCGTTATGTCGAGGAGCGGCACTCTCTCATATGAGGTCGCCTGGCAATTAAGTAGATCGGGGCTAGGCGTCTCAGTCGCAATCGGGATCGGGGGTGATCCAGTGACGGGGTTGGATTTCATTGAAGTATACAATATGTTCCTCGAAGACCCAAAGACCAGGTATGTTGTGTTGGTAGGGGAGATAGGTGGAGACCAGGAGGAGAGGTTCGCCAAATACTACTCTGCTCTTGTCAGGAAAAAGCCTGTTGTAGCATACATAGCCGGCAGATCGGCTCCCAGGGAAAAGAGGATGGGGCACGCAGGAGCTATAATCTCAATGGGTTTAGGTGACTATGAGTCAAAGGTTAAGGCTTTAGCGGAGAGCGGTATACCGGTTGCGAGAAAGGTTAGCGATATACCATCATTGTTTTTGAGGGGTTCGGCGGTCTAATCAACATTTTTAACTTACGGCTCTAGAAATATAGTTTAGTGGTGTATGTATGTCCATGATTGTAAGAGAATTCAAATCCGTAGGGGAGTTGGTGAAGTTCATTGATGAGGAAGTTAACGGTTACAGAGCCCTACTAGCGGAGTTTTTGAGGAGACTTGAAGACGTTAGGGTTAGATCGGAGCAGGAGAAGAAGTTGAGAGACCTCTTAAAGACACTTGGAGTAGGCGAGACTAGGAAATCAACCGTGATAGACTTGAAGGACTCTAAGCTGATAATAGACCCCTCCGCCGAAGAGGAGAGTAAGGTCATTGAAGAAGCGGTTGAAAGACTAAACAAGAATATCCAGGTACTACAATCCATAAGGAAAACTCTTGAGCCGCTTGCAAACCTCGATATAGAGGCTAAAATCACCGTCATACTCCGTGATGGTATCCCCGCGAGTGTGTTAATAAAGCTCGGTAGTTAAGAGGGCCGTAAGATTTAAGTCTACTACTCCAGGTTACTCTTGAGTTTGGTGAGTAGTCGTGGGTATATATGATAAAATAGGCCCGGGCGATAAGGCACCCGAGATTGTTAACGTGGTGATTGAAATACCGATGAATACTGGTGTGAAATACGAGTTGGATAAAGAGACAGGCGTGCTCCACGTCGACAGAATACTATTTACATCCATGGTATACCCGTTCAACTACGGTTTCATACCGGGAACCCTGGAAGAAGACGGCGACCCTGTAGACGTTTTAATATACATGCAGGACCCCCTGATACCAGGCTCTGTTATTAAGGTTCGACCCATAGGGGCCTTGGAGACAGAGGATGAGAAAGGCAGGGATCTAAAGATTGTCGCTGTGCCCTACGAGAAGATCGACGCTAGATTCGAGAATATAAGGGACATCACAGACCTCCCGGATATCGTAAAGCAGAGGATAGCCCACTTCTTCCAGCATTATAAAGAGCTTGAGAAAGGTAAATGGGTGAAGGTTTTAGCTTGGAAGAGTAGAGATGAGGCCTTGAAGAGAATTAGGGATTCCATCGAGAGAGCTAAGAAAAAATGATTTTCAGCTCGACTCTTTTTCAGCACCCTAGCCCCTAAGACCCGCGATCTCTCATCACGAGTATAGTGTATAGACACCCCGCTTAATAATCTCAGTGTACCTGCCTGAGAAAACTCGTTGGCAAACCCATATTTCTAGAATAGTTTCCTCACTATTAGTTTCCTCACTATATTCGATATTTCCTCGTGATATCTATACCTGCTGAAGCTCAGGCTCTTAAGCCTTGCGTTTAAGCTTATTTTCCTCCATAATTCCTCATCATTAATAATCCTCACAACGTGTTCTAATAGCTCATTCAAGTTAGAGTACGGTAGGCTTATCTCAGGGTTTTCATCAACTATATCGATCCACGCCCCGCTATTTTTCGGGATTATTGTGGGCGTCCCCGCGGCCATGGACTCGACAATTGAAATCCCGAAGTGCTCCATTGGTGTTAGGTGCACGTAGAGGAGCGATGTCTTGTATAGCTTCACAAGCTCTTTTCTCGAGATGTTTAGCTTCAAGGTTATAATATCCCCTAGATTGTTCGCCTCGATCTCATCGATAATCTTCTTCAAATACCATCCATTCCTCTCGGAGAATGAGCCGGCTATCACTATCTCCATGTTTAGCTTATGCTCTTTAACCATTTTACCTATTGAAACAACTTTCTCCAAATTCTTTTCGGGGGAAAACCTTGAGATGATCAATATCCTAGAATCCCTATCCTTGTAGCCCAACGGCTCTTCACCGATTATATCATCTAGGTTCACGGGGGGATACACTATAGCCGGCTCTACGCCATAAACTTTATTGAAGAACCATGCCGTTAAACTGGAGTTTGCTATGAAAACCCTTGTGTATTTGATGTAGAAGGGGAAGAACAAATTGTTGAGCAGAGAGTACAAGTTGCCCAACGTTCTAGCAAAACCCTTCACAGCAGGATAGTAGGTGTTGACCTCGAGAAAGGAGGGGTAATGAAGGTAAACCACCTGGCTTCTACCGGATAATACGTCCCCGCTCGTGTTAATCACGATATCTATCTTCTCATCAGGGTAACCCAGGCCTATATCAGAGATTTCTTCGTAGCTTAAACCATAGAATTCGCTCAGCGATACAAGTTTGTCAAACGTTCTCACACCCAGGGAGTCGAGGTAGACTTCGAAACCGGCTTTCTTCAACGCGATAGCCGTCTCCAGCGCGACATATTCCGAGCCCCCGGGGCCCATCAAAAGAGAACCGATCATGTGATGTCTAACTAAAGCCAGCATGGCTTCACCCACCCTTGGATGGAAGGACGAACGTGATGAACCCCCTCCTCGCGAGCTCTTCAGCCAGTTCAAAGGGCTCACCATTCCTTGAGGCATCTATGACAACGATCTGCGGGTCGGATTTTTCGACATAGGTGATTAGGTCGTCGAAATCGGCGTGGTCGCTTAGAGCAATCACCCAGGTATGCTCATCGATCTTCCTTCCAGGATTCTCGAACTCCCACCCGGTTAGGATTATGTTTAGGACGCTGCCATCGATTCTACGATATTTCGCCTGGTTGAAGTGTTTAAACAACACGTATTGCTCGAAACCATCCTTCTCCCTCTCCCTGTGGAAATTGCCGATTAGAACATTGTGTTTCTCAAGGATTCTTGTTGCACGGAAAACATTCTCCGGCATTAGGAATGGCTCTTCAATACCATTGCTTCTAAGGTAGAGCATAACCTCCTGTAGCTTACCGTGGTAACCATAGATGTGGACTATACCATACCTTCTTAAACCATACCTAACGGTGTCGATGAGTACTTCCTGAACGCTCTGCTTGAAAGGTCTCCGGTACCTCGGTGACCCGTACGTTGATTCTATTATCAACACATCTAAATCCTTCATGATCCTTGTTTTACCGCCTAGTTTGATGTCACCTGTATAACCCACTCTAACACCGTCTACCTCTACCAGGATCTGGCATGCCCCAAACGTATGGTCATTCTCTAATAGCGTGAGTGAGGAGTCGTAGAATTCGAGCTTCTCACCGTAATTCAACGGCTTTTTCTTCGCCTTAAACAGGTCACGTGTCTCGCTATCCTGCAATGCGATCTCTTCTATGAGGTCGAGGGTGAGAGGTGTCCCAACTATAAAGCTAGAGAATCTCAAACTGTCTTTAAGCCCCATTAAGTGGTCACTATGTATGTGCGTTACAACCCGTATAGGCTTAGCTGAAAACCCATCTACAGCATAGTATTTCCCAATGGAGATCGATTTTGTAGACTTATCAATATTGATGTTCTTGGAAACCCACCCAGCAAGACCGTTCATCCTCTGCGACAACTATGCTACCCCGCTACGTTTATAAGATTCCTCCATTTCCTGGAAGATGAATCGAATATGACTTGGTTATCATCACGTAGTTTAGTGAAGAGCATAAAACCTTTATCTCCTAAAATCTTCTTCAGATCTTCCTCGTTGTTAGTGTTAGCCTTCTCGAAGAGCTTGTTCTCAAAATCTCTCCAAAACTCGGGGTCAACAGCGATCCTCTCCTTCGACGTCTCTATCACGACCGCCCCTTCCCTTCTTAGGTAGTTGAAGAACGCGTCCCTGTTCAACTTCTTTGGTAAGTTACTCTCGAAGACAACTCTCTCCTCCTTCAGTCTTTCAATACCTGTTTTCTTTTTCTCTCTACGTGTTTCGGAGATTTCAGGGGTTTTAGACTTGAGTTCCTCGATAGTAGCGGATAGGGCGTCGACTTTCTCATACAGCTCCGTGATCTGCCTTCTCAACGTCTCAACTACTTGAAGGTGCTTGTTCACCTCATCCTGGGCAATCCTAGCAATTTTTGATTTCAAGCTTTCGTCAAATATCGGCTTCTCAACACCGCTAACTTTTTCCTTGATAATCTTCACTATAAAATCCGAGACTGAGGTTGCGCCCTCCTTCTCGGATAAACTAGTTAGTTCTCTAAACAAATCTTCATCTAAATATATTGTGATAGGCCTCCTCTTCTTCTCGCTCAAAAACGTAGACCCCTGTTTTAAACACGTTTACCTATAATATCGGTTTACAAGGATTTTAACACAATGCTAGGCGAGGAAGAGTGCTATTCAGCGACGCGCACTTACATCTAAACCCTGTTAAAGGACTGGGTGCTGAACGCGTCGGGGAGAAACTCGCGCGGGCTGGCTTCTGGTTCACTGGACTCGTGGGTCTACCGCCATACCACTACGGCTTGGATAAGCCCTCGCTCGACTCTTTCGAGAAGGCGATTAGTATACTTGCCTCCCAAGCAAGGGCTTTGAGGGAGAAAGGAATTAAGGTGAAGACCCTGGCAGGCTTCCACCCGGCTGAGGTCGACGAGTACAATAGAATGGGTTTAACAATTAGGGAGGTATATGAACTGGCTGAACGCGTGTTGAAGCTAATAGAATCCAAGATTAAAGAGGGGGTGATAGACGGTATAGGGGAAGTGGGTAGACAACACTACGGGACATCCTTCGCGAGGATATCCGTGGCGGAGAGCGTTATGATCAGAGCCTTGGAGCTGGCCAGGGATCTAAATGTCGTAATCCACCTCCACCTAGACCAGTCGGGTTGGCCCACTTGTCACTTGTTAAGCAAGGTCATAGAATTGATTGGTGTGAAGAGAAAACTTGTTCTCATACACCACGTGAACAAGCATTCAGCTCAACCATGTATCGAATACGGTCTCCCTGTCTCAGCACCGGTCAAACAGGAGGTCGATGAGATAATTCGGCTCCCAGGTCTAATTCTCGTTGAGTCCGATTACATAGACGACAACGAGAGGCCTGGAGTGTCATCTTACCCATGGGATATAGCCAGCGTTTTCACCAGGCTAGTTAAAACAGGTGTAATAGATGAGGGGGTTGCGAGCAAAGTCTTGGTCGAGAACGTTGTAGAGTACTACGGGGTTGAACCCCCCTAAGAGGCTTTAAGTGGGTTTACTTCTTCAATATAAATTCTGGTGGGGGAACAGGAATCAAGCCCTAGGAGAAGTACCTTAAGCGCCTTTTCAGGGTCCTCTACAACTACGTCTAGGCATCCAACGATCTTTATCCTTAAAGGCACTTTAACACCCATTTCTAACACGCATAAAATCCACACTGTAAATATAGTTTGCGGGCCAAAGTAAATATGGCTGGGATCAGATGAGCGAGAATTCTTCTCTATGCGAAATATGTGGCTTAAACCCCGCCGTAGTGAAATGTCCAGTGTGCGGTAGATTTGTGTGCGAGGATGACTTCGACTATGAGAAAAACATGTGCCTTGTGTGTTCTAATACCAGGTGCGAGATCTGCGGGAAGAAGCCTAGTATAGGGTATTGCAGGGTATGTGGCAGAGTTGGCTGCGAGGATTGCTTGATAGAGGAGACACCTGTATCATATGTCTGCCGCGAATGCGCGGGTAAAATTGGATTAGAGCTTAACGCTAAGAAATTAAGATACAAGCTTAGATGAGAATTACTGGTGTCAGATTTGTCGAAAACAACGAGTGGAAAACTTCCATGGAGCGTGTTGGGCAGGCTTATAGAGGAAATGCCCGTGAAAGACGTGGACCTAGTCGTGGGCCCTAAACAGGGGGAGGATGCCGCGGTTATAAGGTTCAAAGATGGGTTCCTTGTAGTTCACAGCGATCCGATCACGACAGCCAAATGGAGGATAGGCTGGTATGCTATTCACGTGGCCGCCAACGACATCGCAGTGAGAGGGGTTCAGCCGAGATTCTTCATACCAGTTGTTCTTCTACCTCCTGGTATGGGTATGAGCGATGTTGAAGAGATTTTCAGAGACATGGGGGAGGCTGCTCGCGAGGTCTCCGGTGTTGTTGTGGGAGGGCACACGGAGGTTACACCCTACCTTCAAAGACCCATAATCTCGGTTACCGCAATAGGGTACTCAACTGGTAGATTCATCTCCACCTCCGGCGCTGAGCCTGGTGACTACATAGTGGTGGTGGGTAGAGTTGGAGGTGAGGGTGCGAGTCTTATAGCCTGGGATTTCAGTGAGGAGCTTGCTCGTAGAGGTGTCAGCGAAAGCCTGATTAAGAAGGCTAGGAGTTTTATCAGGGAGATAAGCATTGTCAAAACAGCGCTCTCAATAGCACCCTTCGTCAACTCTATGCATGATGCAACCGAAGGCGGGCTTGTGCAGGCTTTAAGAGAGTTGTCTGTTGCCAGCCGTGTTAATGTTACAGTGGATCTAGGCATGGTGGGTGTTGACGAGACTGTGACCACGATAGCTGAGGCGATGGGCTTAAACCCGTTTAAACTTCTTAGTAGTGGTTGCTTCGTTGCAACAGTCCCGCCCGCCAAGATACGGGATGTGGAGGAAATTCTGGCCGGTCGTGGAGTAATGTACAGTATAGCTGGGAGAGTAGACGCTTACAGCGATAACCCTGTCCTCGAGCTCAGGTTTAGAGGTAGTCCCGTGGAGAGAGTTGACAAAGACGTGGTTGATGAGATTTATAAGCTGTTCGAGTAATTACGTGGCTTAGAGTGAACACTATGGCCCAACTCCAGCGCTTATTCGATCAATCAATTAAACTCCTGGACACTATTCTCCAGCGGATAGACTCCAACGTGCTATCGAGGTCTAAGGAGCTAGATGCCAGAGAAATCTCTATAGCCTCAAGCATCTTCAACTCACTCAGCGAATTTAAGGAATTCCTTAACGTGATAAAGAATAAGGTTGGTGGGATAGGAGAGGACAAAAATATTGTTGTCCTTGCTGAAAACACGTATCTGACATTACACGACAATAAGTTTACAATATTGAAGATTAAACCTAGGCAGACACTAATCTCATTTGATGCCGGCTCGTCAAGCCTAATAGTAAGGGCCCGGGGAAGCAGTATGCTAATATCTCCTGAAGTAGTCTCAGTCAAATTCAGGGTAGGCGAGCTGAAATTTGATCCTGCTTCAATAGGCGAGTATGGGAGTAAGTTCGATGAGTTGAAAGTAGCTGGGAGGATTATTCAGAATAGTGTTTCAGACTGTATAAGCGTTCTAAGTCAAAAAATCAAGTGATTGCGACTTAACTTTAGGAAGAAGCCTTCCCCTGCTCTGGTTCCGGCGTGGCAATTGATTTGGGTAGTTCAGCAAACCTCTCCTTCACTTTCTGCTCAGCTATAATTCTAGCCTCCTCGAATATTT
>WYEE01000122.1 GCA_009904025.1 Thermogladius sp.
TCTACGGGGGCTCTTCTAATACTGCTGGGTTCGATCGGTATTCTGATTGATTGGCGCCGCGGGGAATCGTATTACTGGATCGCTGAGAGGCGGGGGAATCCCGTCTCCGAGGAGCGGGGCGAGGCTGTTGCGCTACCCTATGTCTATGAAGCGTATTGGTTGGTGTTACAGGGGGTGATTGTGTAGGAGGGTTTAATGGGCGTAGGTGGCTCAACCCGCCTAGGGCTCGCTAATCTTAATTAGGTTTAATAGGCATAGTGTTAGACATCCCGCGGCACCAGCTGGCTACCCCTCGGGCATCCCCGAGGGCTTCCTCTACACCCTGCACACAGAGGTCTCGTAGACAGCCCTAGTCTTCAGGGAGGTGGAGAAGGCGAGGGCGGTGAGGATGGTCGAGGCGGCTAGGCGGAGGAGGCTCACGAGCACCAGCCAGGGCGTTGAGGAGGCGCGTGAAGCGGGGGAGCTCGAGGAGCTGGCGTCGAGGATCCTATCCGGTTCAAGCCTGTTCGAGTTCTACCTCTACCTAATAGTAAAGGATAGAGACGTGAAGGCCTTCAACGCCAGGGCCAACCTTGTTAAATCCCTCCTCAGAGGCTACGGGGTCGACTAGGGCTATCCTCCTGTACTCCTTAATTATCCTCTTAGATAACCCGGCTTCAGATTTGTTTAAAACGTGTATTTCGATTCTCCCATTTTTTGAACAAGCCTTCTAGCCTCGTGTAATACTTGGGGTCGATCAACACTGTCCGGTACTTCGATTAGAAGATCTACACCGCTGGCTGTAGTGTAGTAGCATTTTAAATAGGATCCAAAGATGTAGAGTCTTTCACTATACCTTGTAGCGAGCCCTCTTAATGCCTCTATGTACTTCTCAAGGTTTTCCTCCAAACCCTTTTCAACCCCTTCAAGTATTTTGAAATACCTATTCACTTGAATACCTTCCTCGACACCACGGTCTTCCACACGCCTGTCATTCTATGTGTTAACTTCACTTCTTTCTACAATCTTAAAACTTGATAATTATTGACAAGTCTCTTTCAATTACCCTCTACCAATGTAATAGGAGCGGCATTTCCTTCAACAATAAATTTATTAGGTGAATAGTTCTAATTTTACCTGGTGTTAGATGTGTCCACTATATCCCCTAGAGTGGAGTCTATTCTTAGGAGATATAAAATGTATGTTACTAGTGGACAAGCGTTCAAGTACTTTCCACTAGTTGTCTCGAGAGCTGAGAACGCTAGGGTTTGGGATATTGAGGGTAGAGTCTACATAGACTTCTTATCTAGCGCGGCTACATACAATGTTGGGCACAGTAATAGAGAGGTTGTGGAGGCTGTTAAAAAGCAGCTGGATAAATTCGTACACTACTGCCTATACCTTTACCACGAGCTTGTTGTCGAGTTAGCTGAAATACTCGTCAAGAATACACCGGGTAGCTTCGAGAAGAAAGCGGCTTTCGGGCTCAGTGGTGGGGATGCTAACGACACAGCTATAAAGGCCTCCCTCATATATACTCGGAGACCAAGGCTGATCTCATACACTTACTCATACCATGGGACAACAGCTCTAGACATAGCTGTTGGAGGCTCATTCAAGGAGGATTTGAGAATTGCTATCCCATTCCGCGAAGTATACTTCACCGAGTACCCGGATACATATAGGTGTGGAGGGATAGATGACCCGGTGGAATGCGGCGAACACCACTTGAGTGAATTAGATAAACTGGTTAAGAAGATCTCAGGGTACTCCGTGGCAGCACTACTCTTCGAGCCCGTTCAGGGTGACGGGGGAGTGCTGGTTCCACCTAGAAACTACGTTGAGGGTGTTAGGAAGATTACGAGGGAGTATGGGATAGTCTTTATCGATGATGAAGTTCAAACAGGTATGGGTAGAACTGGTAGATTATGGGCTATCGAGCACTTCAACGTGGAGCCAGACCTCCTCGTAGCGGGTAAAGCCCTCGGAGGGGGAATGCCCGTCTCCGCTGTTATCGGCAGAGCAGATATCCTAGACTCAGCGCCCCCACAAACATACTTTGCTACATCCGCAACCCACACCGCGTCAGTAGCGGGGGCTTTGGCAGCTGTCAAGTATGTTCTCGAGAATAAACTATATGATAGAGCTAGTAAGCTAGGTGGTTTAGCAACTAAGAGGCTGGAGGAGATGAAGGAGAGGTATGAGGTTATAGGGGATGTAAGGGGGCTTGGACTAATGATCGGTGTCGACGTCGTCAAAGACAAGAAGACCAAGGAGCCGGATAGAAAGACAGCGTTGAAGATTATCTGGAGAGCGTGGGAGAAGGGGTTGATAATGATGACTTATGGGAAGTATGGAAACGTCCTGAGGATCGCGCCGCCACTAACGATCCCCGAGGACGACTTGGAGAGGGGATTAGAGATCATTGAGGAGTCAGTTAAAGACGTATTAAGCGGCAGAGTCCCAGACGAAGTACTAGAATACATGGCTGCTTGGGAGTAGCTTAACTCCCCCTTCAAAGACGCTTTTTTACTCTCAGAGTATTCTAGCGCTTTTCCATCCAGGCTAATCAAATACTGGGGAGCAGGGTCTTAGTATCGAAGAAAGCCTCAAACTCTTTTTCATTATTTTTAATTGTTCTCTGGTAAAGCAGGGTCTATGGTTGTCGATAGGGTAGAGTCTCATGTACTGGTATTAACTAGGTTCCATCGAAGCCGGTTTCCGGGGCTGGGGATCGGTTTAAACAAGCAGTAGGAGGCTTTGAACACGCTGAAAAACGCTTAGTCCCGGTGATCACGGGTGGGCGCTCTTAGCGGCACACCAGGCGTCTGAGAAAGCTGTGGAAGCCCTACACCAGAAACTAGGGATCCAGGTGTGGTTGGCACCCATTTTCAAGGTTGCTTGAGAGTCTTCCGGGCTAGTATGAAACCGCTGGAGGAGATAGTGGACATGGCTAGGGTGCTGGATAGACACTATGCTGCCGCGAGATATCCAAACTCATACCCCGAGGGTTCACCCATGGAGTGGTATTCGAAGTCTGGTGCCGAGAGGTGTATCAACTGTGCAGGTGGAGGCATCAAGTTCTCTAGGTCTAAAGGTCTTTAAACCAGACTACGAGGAGGTTCTCAATAAATTGAGGAGATATGCTGAAGAACCACTTAAGGGAGGCGCCATCGCAATCTTCTTAATAGGCTCTCTAGCTCGATGAGGCTACACCTCATTCTCGGGCGTCGGCGCGGCTTTAGTAGTCAATAACAACTACCCTGGGGGTATCCAGATAGGATACCGGACTTCATAGGCCCCGCACTCCCAATAGAAGTAGAGCTGGCTGGAAGAAGGCCTGGATTAGTAAAGGAGACCCTTGAGTCGGTGTGATGTTGGCTGGTGATGGTTGTTTATCAATGGTCGTTGGGAGTGTTAGGAGGGGATAGTGTTGGTTAGTGGTTGTTTACACGTAAACCATGACATCTTACTGGGGGCTTGCTAGGAGATGGATGTCTGAAATGGAGTTAGGGAAAAAGAGATTTGAGTCGAATAACCGGGTTAAACCCCTGTTTTTCCATGTTTCTCGATGAAGTCTTTGATTACAGACCAAGCTATTGGAGATAGTACTGCTAGTGCTATGATGTTTGGTAGTGCCATTAACCCGTTCATCATGTCTGAGAAGTCCCAGATTGTCCCCCAGACCTCTGTACCAAAATATGCTGCTGGTAGAATTGGGAGTACCCAGAGCACTCTGAACACCCACCTCGCAGGCTTCTCAGGTAGCTTCAAAGTCCTACTCCAGAAGTAGACCCAGTTCACTTCACCATACCACTCCCAGCTTAGTAGTGTTGTGAATGCGAATAGGAATAGTGCTACTCCAACTATTACCCCAGCCCAGTTACCGTAGAACTGTGAGAAAGCCCACATGGCCATCTTAGCTCCTTTCAAAGGCTCTCCGCCGCTAAGTACACCCTTATAAATTATTTGCTCATAGGTGTAGCCGGCAGTGTCAATCGCTTTAACCAGCATTGTAGTGTTTACTAGACCCGTCATCATGCAGACTACGGGTGTGTCCATGAAGACCTCTGTCATGCCGTACATGGCTGCTCTACCTGGGTGGTCGAGCTTCATGTATGCGTACATGTTTGGTGCGCTGCCCAATCCTGCCTCGTTGGAGAATAATCCTCTCGCAACTCCCCACCTAATAGCTGAGAGCAGGGTCCACCCTGCTACTCCTCCAACAACTGCCTGGGGTGCGAATGCGCCCTTTAATATCTCTACAATAGCCTTCGCGAAGTAAATTGGGTTAACTATCCATATGATTACGCCGAATATTAAGTACCAAGCGGCCATGAACGGAACCATGTATGATGCTAGGTCTGCAATGCGCTTTAGGCCGCCAATTACCACTATTGCGACAAATATCATCATTATGATGCCCACTACCAAGTCCACTAACTGCTTACTCGCCTGCGGGTTTATTGACCAAGCAATATACTCAGCTCCAAGGGCACTATTGTTCGCCTGGGCTGTGTTCCCAATGCCGAAAGCAGCTATCCAAGCGAATACTGAGAACAATACTGCAAGGACAGGCCCAACCGCGGGTATGAGCCTAATGTAGTATGGTGTACCACCTTCTATTTCTCCATCGGGCCTTATCCTCCTCGACCACGCTCCTAGAGTGGCTTCAAACGACTTTGTGACCATCCCTAGTAACCCCGTAATGAACATCCAGAATAATGCGCCTGGCCCACCAAAGTACATAGCTGTAGATACCCCCGCAATGTTTCCTATACCAATGGTTGCACCCGATATAGCAGCCCACACCGCGAATGGGCTAATGCCCTTCTCGCCACCATAACCCCTATACCTCAGGAAAGTCTTCCAGGCTAATCCGAATTTACTTAACTGTACAAAACCGGTGTATATTGATAGCGCTACCCCTGTCCCCAGTAGTAGTATTATCATTGGTGTGCCCCAGACTAGGCCGTCAAGCCACTCTATGAAGTCTACGATTGGGTTTCCCATGGCTTGGAGCCACCCTTTATATCTAAATATCTAATAAGTATCGTATTTATAAATGTTTTCAGATATTAAATACATAGAGGGGAAGACATGAGCTTGGAAATAACGCCGAGTATGAAAGCTAAGGTGTTTGCTGTATGGATCATTGGAGTGATCTTCATCGCTATAGTAGTGTATGGACTAGCACTACAAGAAGTAGCTACAATGCCTGATAGAGCTGAGTTAGCTAAGACAGTTCTCGAGCCTTCAAACGTAGCATCCTATCTAGGCCTGGTAGTAATTATCGTAATCATAGCCTTAGCGGGATGGGCAACCTGGCGTGGGAAAACAGAGAAAGTAGGGGTTTGGTATCAACCCTCCTAAAAGCATTTTTTTAATCTATTCCTCCTCTATGGGTAAAACCTTGATTTATTTGCCCCATTGCTCCACTAATTGCCGGAGTCTACTCGAATAAGTATAGCTCCTCCTCATACCTCCTATCCAGTATTGTCCCCGGTGCCAGTACCTTTACCCTCCTACTTGATAAGTGCTCTACTAGTTTTCTCCGTGCATCGGCTAGGCTTAGCTCACCTGTCAGCCACGCTAGTGGTGTGTTCACTCGTAGGGGTCTTGCGGGTATTACGTGCCTGGTGGCTTTGTGTATGAATACTTCACCACGTAGTGCTACCGCTCTGACCTCATCCTTCTTAATCCTGGGTGGTATTAGAGCTAATCCCTCACCCCTCTCAGCTAAGGAGACAGCATCCCTCTCAGTTTGGTATTCTACCGTAAACCCCTTGACTTTAGCCGTGTCCTCTACATTCTTGACTCTATCATATATGAGCTTAATGTCCCTCGTAGGTGTTTCTAAGCCCACAATCCTCCTACCGTGTATTATTAAACCGAGGAGCTCCCTCCGGTTGAGCATTTCAAACCCCGCTTCAAGGCTTGGAATATCTACACTCCTATACCCAGCTGTGTTCAAGCTGCCTAGTAGTAGGCCCAAGTAGTCTATCCCGACACCACCCCCACGGCTCACATGCTTAAAAACCCTGCTCCAAGCGTGTAGCTCGATACTTGGGTCATCATAGTCTACCAGGCAGACTGGTATGTATTTAAAGCCCAGCTTCTTCGCTGCGGCAACTCTATGCATACCGTCGAGTACAACCATGGTTTTTTCATCGACAATTATTGGGTCAGTCCAAACACCATCACTCTTAATCTTCTCAACGAGCTTAGAGAGGATATCGGGGATAATCTCCTCGTGTATGTACAGTCTACTAGTCTCCGCCAGGGATATCTTTAGCTCAAGCCTCGGAGTTTTAATTACATATGCTTGAGTAGACAATAACGAGCCACCAATATAACGCATATACTGAGGCAATAAAAATGTTTTCAACTATATCAAAACCCGTGTGTAATAGGTCTCTAGTTGAGTTGACTAAAGACTCATACTTAATGCGTGGTTCTCCTGCAACGCTCCTTAGGATTATCGACGATGTAGCGTGAGTGATTGATCAAGGTTCTAGTAGTGAGAGGGGCTCACCCGCTGTCTTTGGTTTGAGCCCCGGCAGTGCCCCCCTGTTGCCCCGCCCCACTCGAGCCCTCACCGGCGGCCTCAGCATGCTTCGGCATCTTCCTCAGGGTTACTGCGAGGTCGGCCGCGGCCTCCCGGAGCTCTCTAACCTCGTCTCTAAGCCTCCTCAACGTCTCCTCCAGCCTCCGGGCCTCCTCGATTAACCCTGTGAGAGTCTGCTTCTCCACTATCACCTGCGCGACCCTTCTAACAGTCGTGTACCTAGTGGCCCACCTCGGTATCACACCCTTCTTCTTGAGCTCGTTCAACCTGGAGGCCAGCTCACCCGGCTCTAACCCGAGCTTTCCAGCGGCCTCAGCTATATCGCTGGAGGAGGACACGGCTTTCAATACCTCGAGGTCCCTCCCCTCAACCCTCGTGCTGTAGCCGTAGAGAACCTCGAGGTAGTCTGCTAGAGCCTCCTCCACAGCCTCCCTCATCATGCTGTAGAGCTCCTCGCTCTCGACTAGGAAGACGTCTGAGAGCAAGATGACCCTTACCCCGAGCCTCTCAGCGAGCTCCCTCGCGGAGTCGTCTGAGAAACCCTTGGCGACGACGAGGGGCTTGGCGTCGGCTAGCATAGCGTTGACGTAGGCCTGCCTCACACCGCTTACGTCAAGCCTACCCGCCTTGACCTCCACGGCGTATATCCTCCCGTCAGAGTCCTGGACTAGGGCGTCGACCTCCCCCACCTCAACGTTGTTTAAGACGATCTTCTTATTGGTCTCCAGCACCCTGAAACCCTGCTCCTCCAGGACGCTGAGCGCGATCCTCTCGCTTGAAAGCCACTTACGCTTAGCTGATAAACCAGAGCTCATAGCCTACACTCCGGTGGAGGCAAATGTGTCAGACAATCTAGGTCACCTGGATCCCCCTGCTTTAAGCGTTTCCCCGAGTAGCTTCTTTCCCGCCTGCCGCGGACATTACGAGGATTGCGAGGCTGAGGCCTATAAGCGATGATACGATGAGGGCAGTCCTCCACGTTGAGAGGTAGGGCGTGCACTCGCTACAGTATTCACGGTATTGTTCAATCATCCACTGGTCGAAGTAGATGGACGCGAAGACCATGAGGATCCACGTAGCGACCTTCCCAGCCCACCCCTTAACATGTGTCAAGCCGGCTAAACCCCCGATCAGCCCGGACGCGAGGCCGAAGAAGACGTAGAAGTATGTGCCGCTGCTAACGCTCACCCTTAGGGCTGTCGTTATCGCTGCCGCGAAGACGAAGACAACCAAGTAGGCTAAGGAGAACTTGACGACCCCGAGGAAATACTCTACCCCGATTACCGCGAGGAAAACCGCTAAACCTGTCTCCCAAGACCCGGCCAAAGACTCACCGATGCCGATCCCCTCCGTGTTGGACTTGAAGACAGCCAGCATGAAGGCTAGGATAGTAGAGGTGGTTAGGGCCATCACAGCTAGGCTAGTAAGCCCCGGCCTCACCCCGGCATTAACGTATCTCCGGTAGACGATGTAGGCTCCTAGGAAGCCAGCGGCCAGGCCGACTATTATATACCCCTGCTCCCTGATACCGGGGTTGTCCTTGTAGAACTCGTACACGATGTTTATCCCAGCGAGGAACACGGCGATCGCTATGAGGAGGCCCATCAAATAATACAACAACGCCGACACCTACAAAGTAATCATGAGACATGGAATTTTAAAAAGCCGAACCAAGCCGTGGAGGAGAGGTCTACAATACCCGTGTAGCAGTGGGCTGGTCTCCTACGTCTCAGGTGGAGGCCGGCCACCGGTGGTAAAGGAGGTGCTTTAATTGTGTTGCGTGGTATTGATTTCATGGTGGATTTCTTGCCGCT
>WYEE01000117.1 GCA_009904025.1 Thermogladius sp.
AACGGGGGGTTGAGGAATTCTCTTAAGCTCCCTCGTTTAAAAGAGATCCCTGCACTCAATTCATCGTCTAGTAGGGTGTGATGCTTGGAGGAGCCGGATGTAAAAGCAGAGGTCTACCTGGTCCTCGGGTTCGACGAGGAGAGCGATAAAGCTCTAAGAGTGGCTTGGAACGTTGCGGAGAAGATGCTTGAGAAGGGTGTTTGGGTTGTCGTAACACCGACACACGAGTGGCTGACGGATCCGATGCTAACTGAGATGTCGGACTACCCGAAAGTCTTTGTTAACGGGAGGTTGATGTTCATAGGCAGAGCCCCCTCGGAGGACGAGCTTGTGAAAGCCATTGAAGACAGGCTTGGCTTAAAGGTTAAGCCGAGAAGTGAGGAGACCGCCCTTCAGGGCTTGAGAAACGACGAGGGGTTTCGTGAAGTAGTATTCACATTCGCGTAATCCGCCTGTTTTAAGCTTATAAGGGTGTTTCAACAAAAAAATTATTGCAGAGCGGGGTTCACCCGAGGTATTGGGAGCTAAACTGGTAGTTTGCGAGAAATCCAATAAGAGAATTTAACAAACAGGGCTTTTTCAGGAACCCCGATAATCACAGTGTTTTCAAAGTATCCCGGGGGAAGCCGTTTGACGTACAGTATTTACTAGAAGTTTAAGAAGGGTGAAACCCCGCGATGAAGCAACTTATCCTCCCCACGGCTAAGCCACCGATCCGTCTCCTCCAACGCTGATTCAACAGCCTCCCTAGGCTTCAGGCCCTTCACGATCCTTAGAAACAATTTTCCTAGGAAGTAATCCCCTGCCCCTGTCTTATCACAAACTCTGCTTCTCTCAGAGCCAACTTCGCTCACTGAGCTGCCTGTTACTAGTATAGGCGGTTTAACCCCTTCTGTGACGACGACCAGGGACTCCTTCACCAAACCCCTCAACCTCCGCAAAGCGCTGTGCTTGCTCTCAGCCTCTGTTAGAGCGATAGCCTCCTCTACATCCATGTGAAGGATGTCGAATAAACCGATCACATCGATTAGAAGACCGCCACCCTTATACCCCAGGAAACCCCGCCTCCTCTCCCTTACAAACCCCTGGATATCGCCCGCTAGAATAATCGATTTAACCCTCAGCTCTTTCAACAAGCTAAAAGATATCTCGCCCAGGACAGGGTTGACTATTGTGTAGCATACCCCCGTATGGGTGTCACCGCTTGTGAGCTCCGGCGAGATCTCTAGAACCTCCATTACACGGCTTGAGTCAAGGTATGTTATCTTGAAAACCATGGGGGAGGCAGAATAGGATGAGTTAGCCTTGAAAAACCACAGCTTGTTCGCCATGAAGAGCCAGTGGGGGCCTACCGAGTAGATCTCGGGTTGAACCCCTTCGTCTAGTAAAGCCATAGTCGAGTAGTAGACTCCCCCACCATACCTGCGGGCTACACCTCCCCTCGAGTGAACGTAGTCCACAGTGGGGTTCCCGTATACGCAGACCCTCCTCAACATCGTGGGGAACCCTACTTACCCTTCCCCCTGAAAGCATTTCTCGCATGGAACTCTTTCAAGTGGTATATCAGGTCATCCACAGTGTAGAAGAATATCGGGTTAGACCCTTCCCCCTGCCCGCCGCCAAGGCAGGCCTGGCGGGCGTCAACGCATATAGGGCAGGCGATCATACCGGTGATCCTGTCGCGGCAAGTCCAGAAAACAATCCCGTGCGACTCGACCTTAAACTTCTCCCACCTAGGCTCCCATGTATAACTCAATTGAAACAACCCCTTGGATTAATCCATCCCGAAGGGATTTAATACGTTTGCTAACAGAGGACTTCCGCCTAGATGACACGGGAATCTCTGCGGGCAATCATATTGACACGAGGGTTCTCCTGGTATCTAGAGGGGGAGGTTGTTTGAATTAGGGCAACCCGCCTCCCGCGGTTCTCACAGTCTATTCCAAAGAGCGTTGCTGAGCAACCAGCTTGACCTGGAGGGTGCGACCCCGAAATCTATCTCACTCCAAACCATGCTAGCCTGAAACCCCACGGCGGCACTACGATCTTCAGGGAGCTGGTTCCCAAAGAGGTCTCTAAACACTGTTCAGCCGGTTGATCCCTCTTCATCGCTTCTACTCGGCGGCCTAAAGTATTCATCACTCCTTTATAGACCACCTGAAATAGTCTCTTATAATATTCCACGCAAGGGAAGCCTCGCTGATTCTAATCTCTGCTTCTATCCTCTTCAACTTCATCCTTCTGATAATGAACTCGAGGGAAAGCCTCCTCAACTCGTCTAGCTCCACACTTATCGACTCATAGTGCTTTATCTCCTCGGCCAAACCTATCACGATGGTAGCGCAGGAACTATTATTTTACCCTTGAAGTCCTCGAGTTTAAAGCTGTTCGAGTCCAGCCTAGCTACATCGTATCCCTTAACATGCTTCAGGAAATCGTCGACCGGCGTGAGGGGCAGGTTTAAACCCCTGACCCAGTAGTGTATCGGCATCACGTTCACTGGTTTAACCTGGCTGACGATCTCCCACGCCTCACCAGCATCGATGGTGAAAGTCCCTCCCACAGGGGGCATTAGCAAGTCTACTCCTTTAAGCTCGTTTAGAACCTCTTGTGAGGGGATGTGGCCTAAGTCTCCTAGATGGGCTACCTTGAAGCCCCCGGCTCCCACAACGTAGACGTAGTTTCTACCACGCCTCCTGCCCTGGGCTTTGTCGTGGTATGTTAATAGCCCTTTGACGTACACGTCGTCAAGCCTGCTCTCGCCCGCGAACTCTATTAAAACCCTGCTCTTATCCTTCTTGACAACCTCGACGGCGTTGTGGTCGAAGTGTGTGTGGGTTACGAGAATTAGATCCCCTTTAACGCTAGGCGGATTCAGCCCCAGGCTACCCCCGTCGTGGGGGTCGAATACAATAGTGTACCCGCTTGACAGGGTTAAGGATACGCATGCGTGGCCGTGCCAGGTTACAGTAACCAAAACCCGCACCTCACACTAAAATAGCTCCAACCAATCTATTAAGTCTAACCTGGTGTTCGTATTGGACGCTTTAACACTCACCGGTTTAATCGGAGTCGCCCTGCTCTTCCTCCCCTCCACGGTTTTCCTATTAACATACAGCATCCTAGGCTTCCAATCAAAGAGGTACCGCGAGAAGAGGAGCCTCGGACAGTATTCAGGCGAGGTAGTCTCAATCATAATACCTGTGAGAAGAGAGCCCGTTGAATATATTGAGAGAGCTCTCGCGAAGCTCGCAGAGTTGAGAAACCTGGTTAACATTGAGGTGATCATAGTCTCAGACGACCCACCTGAATTTCTAGGCGAGCTTAGAAGACTGGCGGATAAGTGGAGGGGGGTTCTGAAAGTAAACTACATTTGGAGGATGGAGCCGAGGGGTTTTAGAGCGGGTGCTCTGAACACGGGTCTCTTTGCCTCTACTGGAGACTACGTCTACGTGATGGACGTGGACTCCTTCTTCGACCCATGCCTCATCACAAAGGGGGTCTCCCTCCTGAAATCAGAGGAGAGGCTTGCAGCCGTGGTAGGCAGGTGGAGCGTGTGGAATACTGGTAGCAGGCTGAGCGATGCGATAGGAGTCAACATGGACTACGTTGTGAACGTTTTGTTCAAGGCTAGATCAGCGCTAGGGTTAAGCGTGTTCCCACTAGGCACGGGGACAATATACAAGGCTTCCATACTTAGAGACGTGCTGAAGGGTTGGGATGAGAACAGAATACAAGACGACATGGATCTAGGTGTTAGGTTGCACCACAAGGGCTTCTCAGTGGAGTACCTTGACTCATGTAGAGTATATGTTGAGGCCCCAACAAGGTATAACTCGCTGAAGCTGCAGCAGGAGAGGTGGGCCTACGGGGCGACAGACGTTGTTTTATCGAGGCTTGGACTTATACTTGAGAGCCCCCTCAGCTTAGCGGGCAAGTTGGAGTCGATCTTCTTCCTCAGCCAGTACATCACTATCCTCTTAATGTGGATTGGGTTCGCTTTAACCGTTGTAGCAAGCCTTCTAGCGGGAGTGGATTTTGCTTCAAGATACCTATACATGCCACTAGCCTGGCTGTTGGCAGAGGCTGTTTTCAGCCTCGTTGAGTTGAAGATGCTGAAAGGGGATTACAAGTTCAAAACAGTCAACCAGGGCAGGATAGCCGCTGTCACTACAGCCCTCTCCACGCCTGTCCTGAAGGGGGTTGTTAAAGCACTCCTCAGAGTGAGACAGGAGTACAAGAGGACTCCTAAAGGGTTCTTCGAGAAATCGTTCATTGGAAGAGGTTTGTCAGGTGAGATCGTCCACACAACCCTCCTCGTCGCGACGCTAGCCCTTATACTGCCACGTAGATATACTGCCCTAGCCCTTGTTACATGTATGTATCTTGCAGGACTTGTTTATACTTTAATAAGGTGGCCTAAAGATATACTCCAGTTGGGGTAGCCCGCCTTAAATTCAAATCTTTTATGAGTAGAGTAGAAGGGGTTTGAATGCCGGTGGAGTTTGCTGAGGACAAGTTTAGCGATGAGGAGGTACTGAGCACGCTCCTGCCTTTCGTGAGATCCTGGTTTACGAGGAAATACAGGAAATTAACCCCTCCCCAGAGAATGGCTATACCCCATATTAAAAATGGGAGAAACGTCCTTATATCATCCCCTACGGGGACGGGTAAAACATTAGCCGTCTTCCTCGGCATCATAGACAATTTGTACAGGGAGTATTTGGATAGGGGGGCCCTACCCGAAGGGGTTTACGCAGTTTACGTTAGCCCCCTGAGGGCGTTGAACAACGATATGAGGAGGAACATCTACGAGCCGGTCAAGGAGATCGCTGATGAGGCAAGGGGGGTGGGGGTTGAGCTCCCGGAGATCAAAGTGGCTGTGAGGACGAGCGATTCAAAGGCAAGTGATAAACAAAGAATGCTCAGGGACCCACCCCACATACTGATAACCACACCCGAGAGCCTCGCACTCTCGCTGAACGCCCCTAGATTCAGGGAGAAACTTAAGAACACCAGAATTGTGATCGTCGATGAGATACACGAGCTCGCTTCAAGCAAGCGTGGAAGCCACTTAAGCCTCAGCATCGAGAGGCTTGAGAACCTGGCTGGAAGGGAGCTCCAGAGGATTGGTTTAAGCGCTACAATAGCACCGCTAGAGGAGGTCGCTTTATTCCTCGCCGGTTACAGGGATGACGGCCGGCCAAGGGATGCTGTCATAGTGGATGCCAGGTTCTCGAAGCCGGTCAATATTGGAGTCATAGCACCAGTGAAAGACCTCATACACACGCCAGCGGAGGTTGTAAACGAGGCTATCTACAAGGCTCTTACCTCGATGATAAAGAGGCATAAGACGACGCTCGTCTTCACCAACACGAGGAGCGCAACTGAGAGAGTTGTCTACAAGCTAAGGAAGATCATGGAGAGCGAGAAGGTTGTGGACGTCGACGAGATCGAGGCTCACCACAGTAGCCTAAGCAGGGATGTGAGGCTGGAGATAGAGGGGAAGTTGAAGAACGGGTCCTTGAAATGCGTTGTCAGCTCGACGTCCCTTGAGCTCGGCATAGACATAGGCTACATAGACCTCGTGGTTTTATTGAGTAGCCCGAAGAGCGTGACCCGGCTCCTCCAGAGAGTGGGGAGGGCGGGGCACCATATAAGGGAGGTTAGTAAGGGGAGGGTAATAGTCGTGGACAGAGACGACCTCGTAGAGTGCACGGTACTAGCCAAGGCGGCTATGGAGAGGAGGATCGACAAGATAAGAATACCGAGAAACCCGCTTGACGTCCTCGCACAGCATATTGTCGGAATGGCCTTGGAGAGTAAGTGGAGGCTTGACGAGGCATACAGGCTTGTCAGGAGATCCTTCAGCTTCCACACACTCCCCTACGAGGACTTCCTGAGCGTGGTCAAATACCTCGCCGGCCAACTAGGCGACTTCTACGAGCATAACAGAGTCTACTCTAAGATATGGTTGGACGAGAAGGAGGGGGTTTTCGGTAAGAAGAAGACCACGAGGATGATATACTACCTTAACCTCGGCGTAATACCTGATGAGAGTAAGGCACACGTCTTCACCACGGACGGGAAGTACGTGGGAGACCTAGAGGAGGCTTTCGTAGAATACCTGACGCCGGGAGACCTCTTCGTTCTGGGAGGGAGAGTATACGAGTACCTCGGTAGCAGGGGGCTTAAAGTCATTGTTAGGAGAGCCGAGGGCGCCAGGCCTACTGTACCCAGCTGGTTCAGTGAGATGCTCCCACTAGCATTCGACTCAGCGCTAGAGGTGGGTAGATTCCGGAGAATTGTTGCGGAGAAGCTTACTAGGGAAGGATTCGAGGAGACAGTGGACTACATTGCCCGGGAGTACAACCTTGACAGGGATGCCTCGAAGTCGATTGTTGAATACGTGTGGGAGCAATACACTTATACAGGCGGGCTGGTGCCGAACGACAAACTGATCTTGATTGAGATATTCGATGAGGAGAACAGGAGGAATATCATCGTCCACAGTTTGTTCGGGAGGAGGGCGAACGATGCTTTGTCGAGAGCGTACGCTTACATGGTTTCAAAAGCCGTGGGAGTCAACGTTAAGATAACTGTGACGGACAACGGGTTCATGCTCACAATCCCGGGACACCCCAACGCTGACTGGGTGGGGGTGTTCAAATCGATCAACCCGGATGAGATCTACGATATCCTGGTGAGAGTGCTTAGAAGGACGGAGCTTCTGAAGAGGAGGTTCAGGCATGTAGCTACAAGGTCTTTCATGCTCTTGAAGAGGTATAGGGATGTTGAGAGGAGCGTTCAAAAACTCCAGGTTAACGCGGAGGCGTTGCTTAACGCTGTCGAAGAGATCGAGAACTTCCCTGTGTTGAAAGAGGCTTACAGGGAAATACTTGAGGACTACATGCATATAGATGAGGCTAGGAGAGTACTCGAGTGGGTTAGAGAGGGTGAGGTTGAGGTGAGGCTCTTCGGCCCCGTTGACGTGCCAAGCCCCTTCGCCCACTCGATCGTGGTTCACGGCTACAGTGACGTGGTGTTAATGGAGGATATGAGGAGAATGCTCGCCACCCTCTACGATCAGGTGATAGAGAGGCTTAGGAAGCTTGGATACCCGGTTCAGGCTGGTGGGGCTGTGGGTGTCTCGTGACCCCCCTCCTCTAGGTTGAGAACCTCCTTCAACCTCTCCTTTGGGACGCCGAAAACGTTCTCAGCTATAACAGCAATGTAGTCATCGCTTGGAGTAGACTTCGGGAACCCCAGCCTAATTGCCATAGCCCGCTTGAAAGCCTCCTTGAAGACCTTATTTCTTATCTCGCCTCTCCTAATACCCTCCGCTATCCTGAGAGCTATGAAGAACCTCACGTAGCTTCTAACAGTCTTCTCCTCCTCGCTCAACGCCTCTGAGACGACCTTGAATATCTTGGAGACCTCCTCCTCGCTCATGAATCCTAGAACGTACTTCACCAGCGGTAGCCTGAGCATCCTCGCAACAGTATTACTGTCGATCACATTACTCGGGGAAATACTCTTCAAAACACCCTTCGCCTTCTCAATCTCCCCGGACATGAAGCTCTGTAGGGCTTCCTCCAAGGCTTCCTCAACGTAGAATATTTTTCTGAGAACCTCCGGATAGTCCCTGCCTATATCCAACCCGTGCTTCGCAACCACGTACACTGTAGCCATCTCCTTGTCGTATATGTCGCTGGGGACAGCCTTCCCCATAATGGGCTTCAACCCATGCCTCTCATACTCTCTCCTCAACATTTCGACAGCGTCAGCCCTACTAATGTTCTCTATATTGTGGATAATCCTGCTCAGCAGGTACACCGCTAGTTTAATCCTCTCTCTATAGGGGCTTGTCTCCACGGTTAGCACCCTTGCTGTCAATAATCCTCTTTAAAACCCTCTTCAAGCCTAAATCAAGGCTTGTCCTACCCGAGTAGACTCTAATATCTTTTTTCCTTATATTAACGACCACTTTGACAACCGTGGTGTCCGGTAGCTTGAATACCAACAGTATCTTCGACCTCTTCAACTCAACTCTCACCATTTCCGCGTGGCCGAACCTCCTCTTCAAGAATCTCAGGGACTCGTTAGCGATGTTGTCCACGAACCTCCTGCCCGCAATCAATTTACCCAGGCCTCCAGCTCTCTTT
>WYEE01000054.1 GCA_009904025.1 Thermogladius sp.
TGGCTTGAAGTTAATAATTGTATTGACATTGATATTCGCGGTGGTAATAGGGGGAGCACTGTACTCCATGTATTATAGAACACCTAGTAGCACGAGCGGGGAGATAATAGTGGATGCTGCACCTATAGCCAAGCCTATTCTGGACAAAGTGGTAGGTGTATTCGAGAACAAGACCGGGGTCAAAGTAGATGTATCCTACGATGCTACAGGGGTTATATACACCAAGATCAAGGAGGGCGCACCCATCGATGTAGTCGTTTTCGCCTCCAGCGATTGGGGTTTGAAAGCTTTAAACGAGGGCCTGGTGTACCCTACTCCTTCAACGGGTTTAGGCTACCAGCTCGTAGTGGTGTACGTCAGGGCTTCCACGCCCTACAATATCACCTGTCTAGACGATCTAGCCAGATACAATGTTAAAATAGGGGTCGCCAACCCGGATGTGGCTCCAGCCGGGTACGAGGCTTTGAGGATAATAAACCAGAGCCCTAACGCCGGCCTCTTGAAGAGCAAGATCGTTGTGGCAAAGGATATAGCGGAGCTGGCGACATGGTTCAAGATAGGGGTTGTAGACGTTGCTTTCATATGGAACACGTTCAACTCGACGCTAGCCAACCTCACGAAGGCGGTCATCTACCCTTGGAGATGCGGCTACAACACCACCGTCTACTATTCACCCGTATACATTTCGAAAACCAGCAGGAACGTCCAGGAGGCGAGGGAGCTAGTTGAATTCCTCTCATCAGACTACGTTAAAAACGTTGAGAGGAGCCTAGGCTTCTTCGCGACGGAGGAGGAGGCTAGGGTTTTCATGAGGTCTACTTCAACCTGACCTCCTCCCCGCCTTAAAAGGCGAGGTTTTCAGATGTAAAAACCAGGCCTATGGCCTCTAGAATTATCTTGGACGCTAGTAGGGATGTTACACCGCTTGAATCAACCATCGGATTTAACTCGACTATATCCAGCCCTACAATCCTACTCGACTTCAACACAACCTCCCTCAGCAAACCCAGCATCTCCCAGGGGGTAAGCCCGAGAGGCTCCGGGTTGCTGACACCGGGCGCGTAGGAGGGGTCGAAGACATCCATGTCCACGCTTATATAAGTTGACCCAAGCCCTTCAATATCAGGTCTCTCTCTAGCCTCCTCCACATTAATCACCTTAACGGCATCGGTATTCTTAATGTACTCTATCTCCTCCGCGCTCAGGGCCCGGGAACCTATGTGCAATATCCTAAACCCCTTTTCGGCGAGCCTCCTCGCAAAAGTAGCATGGTTTAACCTGGAGCCCAGGTACTCGCTTCTCATGTCTAGGTGTGCGTCAAATATTACAATAGTGTCCACGTGGTCTCTAAGCGATAGTACGAGGGGGAGTGTGACCAAGTGTTCTCCGCCGATGAATATCTTCAGTGAATCCCCGTATTCGCTAATAACACCCCTCGCAACAACCTCTATGTTTCTTAGAGACGTATCGATATCTCCTTGAGGTATAACAATGTTGCCTAAGTCTGTCAACCCAATGTCCTCTAGGCTCCTGCCTGTTAGTAGGGAATAAAGCTCCAGGTTGCAGGCTGCTTCTCTAACGCTGTCGGGGGCTAACCTCGTGCCCGGGCGGTAGGTCGAAGTTGAATCCAGTGGTACACCCGTCACAATTATCCTCGCATCCTCTTTCTCAATACAACCGAATGGTTTAGTCCTTGTTGTCAGGTGACGCCAAGCCATCCCCGGAACACCCGGCTATAATGATTCGTCTTTATATTATCCGCTTATATATGAATCCCCTAAGGTGTGGTTGTTTGAGCGACCTCTACGATAAGCTCGTCGACCTCGCCAAGAAGAGGGGGGTTTACTGGGTTTCATACGAGATATACGGTGGTTTAGCGGGCTTCTACGACTTCGGCCCTGTAGGTGTTCTATTGAAGAGGAGTATTATCGATGAGTGGCTTAAAACGTTTGTCTACACGTTCGACTTCATGGTCGAAATAGAGACGCCGATGATAAACCCCCAAGTAGTCTTCAAGGCTAGTGGTCACGAGGACCATTTCACGGATCCCATAGTAGTTTGCTCGAAGTGCGGTAGAGTCTACAGGGCAGACCACTTGATCAAAGAGGTAACCGGCATCAACGTCGAGGGGGCTAGCCTTGAATCAATGTGGAGTATCATAGTTGAGAAAGGTGTTAAATGCCCGGAGTGCGGTGGCGATCTATCCAAGCCCGAGAACGCTCTACTGCTCTTCAAAACAGAGATAGGCCCCTATAGAGGGCAACTAGGCTACTTGAGGCCAGAGCTAGCGCAGGGAATGTTCGTTGACTTCAAAACAGTTTTGAATATCGCCAGGAACAAGCTTCCGCTAGGCATAGCCCAAGTGGGCAGGGTTGCCAGGAACGAGATATCCCCGAGGCAGGGTCTCCTAAGGTTGAGGGAGTTCACTATCATGGAGTTAGAGTTCTTCCACGACCCCTCTGAGAGCCGGAGGGATATTGAGGATTACCTCGGGTATGTTGAGGGGGAGACCCTTAACGTGGTTACAGCTGAGAGCCGCGAACGAGGCTTTGAGGAGCCTGTTAAATTGACTGTGAGGGAGGCTTTTGAAAAAGGGGTTGTCAAAAACCCGTGGCTTGCTTTCTGGATGGGTGTAGGCGCTAAGTTTGTTAGATCCCTCGGTATACCCCCTGAGAAAACAAGATTCCTCGAGAAGCTACCCCACGAGAGAGCACATTACTCAGCTCAAACATTCGACCAGGAGGTATACTCGAGTAAATTCGGCTGGGTTGAAATCGCGGGATACGCTTACAGGACAGACTATGATTTGAGGAAGCACATGGAGTACAGCGGAGTAGACATGTTTTTCTTCAAGAGATATGAGAGGCCTCTAGAGGTTGTCAAGAAGAGGGTTGCCGTCGACTACAAGAAGCTGACGGAGTTTCTCGGGGAAAAATATCAAAGCGTGTTGAAGAGCCTTCAGTCCATGAGCCAGGAAGAGCTGTACGAAGAATTGTCTAACAAAGGATATGTTTTAATCGGCGACGTCAAGCTTGGGAGGGAGTTCTTTGAACTGAGGGAGGAGAAGACTCTTGTCCACGGGGAGAAGATTGTACCCCACGTTGTAGAACCATCCTTTGGAGTGGAGAGGCTCCTTTACATCCTCTTGGAATACTCCTACACCGTAGTCGAGGATCGAGTTGTATTACGCATCCCGCCGAGGCTAGCGCCATACCAGGTGGCCGTCTTCCCGCTCCTAGCAGGGGGCAAAGAGGAGCATAGGGCTATGAGCTCTCTAGCGAGGAGTATAGTGAAAAGGCTGAGAGAGAAGGGTCTACGCGTTGTCTACGACGAGGAGGGGAGTATTGGCAGAAGGTATGCTAGGTCTGATGAGATCGGCGTACCCTACGCTGTTACAGTCGACCACCAGTCTCTCAGGGATAACACTGTGACAATTAGATTCAGGGACACTAGAAACCAGGTTAGAGTCGAGGTAGACAAACTATACGATACCATACTTAAATATCTGGAAGACAATAAAATGGCTTGAGAGATGGGGGGTATGAGCCAGGAGAAGAAAGAGACCGGCGAGGCCAAGGAGAGTAAAATTGAAATAAGCAAACTATTAGCAATAGTCCCGCCGGCAAGCGAATTGAAGAAAAAAGAGACGAGCCTCAAGGAGAAGAGGATTAGAGTCCAACACGACCCCGGCGTAGACCCCTCGAAGCTGAAAATACCCTCCGAGCTGGCTAAAATCCTCGGCGTGAAAGACGGGGATACTGTCGAGCTTGTTGTAGCAGGCAAGAGGAAGTTCACATACACAGCCCAGGTCTTCGAGTCGAATGACTTGAATATCGTGTTAGCACACCCCGACGAGCTGGTGAGAAACGGGGTTGCCAATAACAGTATCGCTACTGTCCGGAAAGCCCACGCCTGAAGGTCAAGGGTCTCTTCAATGCTTCAGTTTAGTTGGTTGCAATAGGAGGTTCCACTTATGAGTAGTCTGAGCCTCGAGGATATGCTCACATCATTGAAGAAGCTTGTCGACGACTTCGAGGAGATCATCGACTTTGCTAAAGGCATCCGCTATGCAAGCGATAGGAAGTTGATAAAAGGCTTTATACAGAGGTTATCTAACGCTCTCGACAAAACGAGCTGGCTCTTGGAGGAGTACGGGAAGGCAACTACCGGAGACCCGTTAATGTTGAAATATATTCAAACATACCACGCGTACCTCACAATGGTTACAATACCCTACCTCAAGGACCTGCTCTATGAGGCTTTGTTTGAGCTTGAAAAGAAGGGTTTTAGAGAAGAGTGCGATGACCTGAGGGTTCTGCGCGATAGGATAAGCCTGTTTCTCAAGGCTAGCGTAGAGGTTTAACGGGGCCTTCAATTAAATAATCCTGGATAAAAATCTGTTGCAGGGGAGTGCTTGAGAGAGGTAGGTGTTGAAGAGTACTTGGACTTTGTTTCGAGAAATAGAAAAATTGTTATCGAAGACCAGGAGATAGAGCTCAATCCTATTCCTATAACTAGGGTAGAGCCTCTCAAGGAGGAATTGACAGATATCTCAACCACTGTCTGGAGTTTCCCTCTGAGAGGGTCCTGGGCCACGCATAAAGGGGATTACAGGGGGAACTGGCCGCCTCAAATAGCGAGGGCCTTGATACTCCTCTACACTCAAGTAGGCGACTTGGTGTTAGACCCTATGGCTGGGTCGGGCACGACGTGCATAGAGGCTGTCCTCCTGGGTAGGAACTGTATTGCAGTCGACATAAACTACAACGCAGTCATGCTAACCCACCACAGGTTATACCATTTAATCAAATACTTGAGAGGGACGGGTAGGAGAGTTGACTCCTGGTACAAAGTCTACCTAGGGGACGCCCGGGATCTCGATGCCCTGGAGAGCGAGAGCGTTGATTTGATCGCGACACACCCCCCATACTTCAATATAATCAAGTACGGGGATTATGAGAGGGTTGAAGGCGATTTGTCTAGGTCGAGAAACCTCGAGGAGTACTTAGGCTGGATGAGGAGTATTACGCGAGAGTTCTACAGAGTGCTCAAACCGGGGGGCCATGTCGGAATACTGGTTGGTGACACAAGGATTAGGAAACACTATGTGCCGATATCCCACTACGTCCTAGACCTCCTTTTGGAATCAGGGTTTATCCTGAGGGAGGAGGTCGTTAAAATACAGCACAAGATGAAGACCACGAGAGAGTTCTGGAGTAAGATGCATGGCAGAGACTTCCTGCTGATATACCATGAGAAACTCTACGTCCTGAGAAAGCCTCTGCCAAGCGAGGATGTGAGAAAACTAAAATACAGTATGAGGCTGGAATTCTAGTTTATTCCAACCCAAGCTTGAGAGCGATATCGTATATTAAAGGGGGCTTCCAATACTCTCCTTCAGCTGCTTTCAGTATGCCGACAACCCATGCTATGAGAACGAGGATGGCAAATAGGGTTGTCAACACTTTTCCTATTAAACCTAAGTGTATGATGGATAGAATGAGGTCTAGGATTCCAATTACAGCGTACCCTAGGATCGCTACTATGAGGAAGCTTATTGAGAGGATGGACCAGTGCTTAACATATCTTACACCTGGTTTAAGTATGAGAGATACCACCGGCCCGACTATCGGGATAAGCCATGCGATAATAGCATACACCTTCTCTTCTTGAGCCGCCATCCCAAAACACCTCGCAAAACCTCGTTCTACTACAGCTGGTTGGGATAATAAAGTGTTTTTACACTAGGAAACCCGAGTAACGTTTCACGAGGCTGTTTGGGAGCATAAACCTTTTCTCTTCAACTCTCTGTGCGCCTGTATAATTTTTGCTAGGACGAGGCTCCTGAACTCCCTTAATTTTGCTTTAGGCGGCGTGTTACCTGTGACTAGGATGATGTAGTAGTTTTTGTCGCTCTGCTCCTCTATTAGCACCTTGAAGTCGCCTAGTTCAACGAGGTTTTTCTTAAGCAAGTCCACGACTTGGATAGGGTCGCAGTCCACGGGGAACTCGTATCTCACCTGGAACCTCTTCTCTTCCTGAACCTCCTCCATTACAATGCCTCCCGAGAAGAGGGTTGAATTAGGTATTTTAACCATCTCGCCTGAGTCGAGGATTATCTTCGTGTACATTAAGCCTACTTCCACCACAATGCCTTTCAATGATGGCACCGTGTAGTCTAAGCTGAAAGCCTTGTAGGCGGGGAATGTGATGGCTGAAACCGGTAGGCTTGTACCGCTTACTCTAACTATGGAGCCTGGTCTTATAAAACCGCTACCCAGGATTATCAAACCAGCGAACAAGTTGGCTAAAACCGGCTGGAGCCCGAGGCCGAGCACGAGGCCTGTGAATGTAGCGCCCGCTAGTATACTCTCACCGCTTACACCTACTATAGCTAGTATTACAACACCAAGCGTGGTGTAGCCTACTAGGAGGAACACGTTCCTGATCATGTATGCTTCGCGGCCTAACTGCTTAACCCTGGATAGAATCGTGAAGGAGACAAACTCTATTACTGATACACCTAGGATCAACGCTAGAATAGCCTGTATTAACGTGTAGTAGTTTACTATTACGACGCGTACATCCTCGGGGAGTATGCCAGGTTGCTTGATCGCCCACGCGACGAGCCCGATTACTATTATTAACAGTAATAAGTATACTAGCCTCCTCATGTAGCCCACTCAACTTGGTTTAAAGACTTCGTCGACCTATAAACAAACCCGTGGGAGCATGTGCAGGCTACTAGCAGCCATAGGCTTGAATCCTAGGGGAGGCTGGCTCACAGACGTCTTCAAGGCTTTCGTGGAGTCAAGTAGGAGAGATGATTACCTCGCTAAGTTGACCGAGGGGAGGAGCTTTTCACACGACGATGGTTGGGGGATTGCAGGGGTCGGTATAGCGGGCTCGGAATACGCTGTCCTCTACCACAGGAGCCTCCTACCAATATTCCACAGCCACAGCGAGGCCGAATTAGAGTTCATACTGGATAGGTTGCGACGCTACGATAAAATCTACTTTATCTCCCATGCTAGGAAGTCTAGTAGGAGGGAGCCCTACGGCGAGGAGTTCGTGCACCCCTTCAGATACGAGTTCGAGAAGGGCGTGGCCTGGTTTGCCCACAATGGGGGCGTAGACAAGAGGAGCCTAGGCAAGCTGCTCAAGGTAAACCACCTCTTGAGAGTCGACTCGGATATAGCGGGCTTGTTTATAGTGGATAGATTATCGAAGTGCACCAGCGAAATCGGGGAGTGCGTCGCCGACGCCTACAAGGAGTTAACCGGGTACGTCCCGGAGGGAGGGGCGTTGAACACCCTCCTCCTCTTGCTCTCCGAGACTGGGCCCCGCTTGTACGTGAGCTACTTCTACAAGGAGGCCACCAAGGGGATAGACCGCCTCTACCGCGACTACTACAAGGTTTTCTCACTTGAGTCAGATGACTACATCGCCGTCTCGAGCTCGACACTATTAAACTACTACAACACGAGGAATGTTAGAGAGCTCGAGGAAGGCTTATACGAGTTGTCTGAGAGGGGCTTACGTAAGCTAAGCACGCTTGGTGGGTGAAGCTTAAAAAATTGCTCAAAAGATATTAGTTAGAGCGGATGGTGGTTTAAATGAGTAAAACATATGATACTCTAGGAAACTTGAAAGTAGGTAGCTTCATCGTAATAGACAACGAGCCCTGCAGGATAGTTGAGATGTCGAGGGCTAAGACGGGTAAGCACGGTAGTGCTAAAGCACACGTGGTGGCGATAGGCTTGTTCAGTAAAGCCAAGAAAACTCTCGTAGCACCGGTTGACACCCAGGTTGAAGTACCCATCATAGAGAAGAGGGTGGGGCAGGTGATAGCCGACATGGGGGATAAAGTCCAGGTAATGGATCTAGAGACCTATGAGACCTTTGAAGTAGAGAAGGAGCTTATAGATGACAAGATACGGGATAAAGTGCAGACAGGTGTTGAAGTAGAGTATTTATCAGTCATCGGTAAAAGGCTTATCGCTAGATTAAGGTAGTGCTTCTGCTCACAATATATCGGGTATGAACGCAGGCTTCTCGGCGAGCCTTATTAACGGTATTGTAATACCTGGCTTAGGGTGTTTTGAAAACTCGAACTTCTCCTCGCTCAGTGAAGCTATGATGTAATTAGTGT
>WYEE01000066.1 GCA_009904025.1 Thermogladius sp.
CAGCCTCCCACCACGCTTTCAAAGCCTCTTCGCGCCGGGTGTAAGCCAGCTTAACCATGGCCTGGAAGACGTTCTCCGGGACTAGTATGAAACCCGACTCCCTGACCTGCTTGATGAAAAGAATTTCCTCCACCACCCCGCTTATCGAGTAGCCTGATTTCTCAGCCCGGATAGCAGCTTCGAAAAGCTCATTCACATAGTCGTATAAACTATACCCCTTCCTCCTAGCAATCTCCTTTACCGTGTCTATTAGATCTTCCCTGGCGGCAAAAGTTTTTCTCCTAGTGGACATAAACTACTCCTCAAAATTAGTTAACTGAACCAGGATATAAAACATAAGCAGGTGGATGAAAGCAGGGTTCAAGACACTGTGTGAAGGTTTAATAGGTTGGTCAACAGTAGACTCCAATGGAAGGGCCCGGTCATTGAGCGGGAGCGATGATGAGCTTGGGCCATTACCTATGTGAATGGCCCGGGTAGCTCAGCCTGGTAGAGCGCCGGGCTGTGGACGGCCGAGGAGGCCGGCACAGACCCGGAGGTCCCGGGTTCAAATCCCGGCCCGGGCCCTTTCAACCTACCTGATAGCTTTCTCCTCTCTTTTCACCCCGAGGAATAGTACTAGCAGTGACCCTAGTGAGGAAGCCGTTACGGCTACTCCTGTACCAGTAGGGTTTGATGCGAGAATAGGTTGTGATGGTATCAGCATCAAGCCGCCGAGGCTAGTGAAGAACATGATGTTGCCGAAGCCCTGTGTCCTACTTGCCTCCCTCGTTCTGCCGGCAACATACGCGTATACAGATGTATCCAGGAACGGGTAGACCGGTATCTGCCACAATATGATCGGTGCTAGTCCGTTGGTAACTGTGAAACCCCAATAGGTTAGTAGATAGGAGGCGACAGCCACTGCATATATGTTTAAAGCCCCGTACTTATCCACGAGGTAACCCGAGAGTAATCTAGCGAAGGGGCTTATTAGACTGCCTATCAACCCGTAGACCAACCCGTATACAAGGTACTTCATCCCTGGATCCATGCCGGGGTACAAGGAGTCGACTAATCCGTTTAATTTAACAGAGCCCACCGCGAAGAATGTTTCTCTAGCGAACACGATGAGTGTTAGAGATATAAAGAACATTAGGAGGCTCTTATCGCCGGGCTTCAGCCTGAACTCCTTTACATTATTGACAGTATTCCGATACGGTAGTATCACCCAGCTTAAGGCGAATGCCGAGGATAATAACACGGTTATAACAGTCAAAACTAGAAAGGGGCCTCCGTGGCCGTAGATAAACCCAGCCAGAATAGCCCCTATACCGAATCCTACCCCCGTTATTATAGTGAAATTACTGTAGACTCTACCATACCAGCCGGCGACACCAGTAAATACCATTGAGAGGACGACCGGCCATGAGATAGACCATAATAAGCTGGAGATACTTATAATGAGCGAAAACGCGTAGGGATCCCTGAGCAAACCGGATAATATGACCGGCACACCTGATGAGACGCCTATTAAAATCTGTCTCCTGGATCCAATGTATCTCTCGACTAACCCTGAAAGAAGGGAGGCCATGCTCATACCCCACTCCAAGCCTGCTAGCAACATCACAACACTACCAGCGGCTAGATCCTCTGTAAGATACCTTCTAGTGAAAGAGTAGTAAATCCCCCAGGCTAGAGTGTTGAGGAAACCTATAGCCGGGTAGAAAAACCGTTCCCTGCCTACCACGCCTTGACACCACACTCCAAGCTTTCTAGCTGGTTAACTACAGCGATACAAGTTAGCTTGAAACCTCTATTATGGGCTCAACAATCTTATAGTCTTTAACGAGCCCTCTATCCGTTAAACCCAGTTCTGGAACCGAGGGAAGAGACACGAACTCGAGTTGCATAAAAGGGTTTGAGAGCTCGGATCCAAGTACACTTCTCACAGCATTGTTCAACCTTGTAAGGTCCTCAACGACCTCCTCATATCTCCTAATAGACATCAAGCCGGCGAACTCCAGTGGGATCTCGCCCACTATTCTGCCCTCGCTTACAGCTACAAACCCTCCGTTTATCTCGGACAATCTTTTCACAGCGATATACATGTCTAGAGCGTCCACACCGACTACAGCGATGTTATGGTGGTCGTGTGAGACGCTTGAGGCTATAGCGCCCTTCCTCAGCTTAAAACCCTTCACGAATGCTTTGCCCACGTTTAGCAGACCCTTATGTCTCTCGACGATTGCTATGTGTAGTATATCACGGTTTAGATCGCTTAAGACGAGGCCGTTCTCCACTTTAAGCCACTCCAGCAACTCCCTCTTCAATATCTGCCCCGGCGTGATCTCTATAACTCTCACCAAAGCCTTGCCTTCCGCTATACTGGTCTTCAACAATAGATCATCTTGTTTCAGCCCCGGGTTCAACCTGACAGTTCTCACGGCCCACTCCGGTAGATTAATTTTGGGAGAGTCGAATAGGAGTCTCCCCTCATGATAGACTACTTCCCCGTTGAAAACAACTGTCCTAATATTCAGTTTCTCCAGGCTATCGACCACAACTAGATCGGCTTTCCGCCCAGGCGTAATTGACCCTATCAGATCATCTACCCTGAAGTAAATTGCCGGGTTGATAGTGGCCATTTGAATAGCCACTAGTGGGTCTAAGCCCAATTCTATGGCCTTCCTTACATTGTAGTCGATGTGGCCTTCCCTGAGTATGTCCGTCGGGTGCTTGTCATCTGAGCAAAACATTAGGAACCTGTAATCCCTTATCTTGTTTCTCAAACCTTTGAGGACGTCCACTAGATTCCTCTCACTACTACCCTCCCTAACGAAAACAGCTATACCTCTGACAAGTCTTCTAAAAGCCTCCTCGGCAGATACGGCTTCGTGATCGTCCGTTAAACCTGTTGAAGCAAGCATGTTGAGAAGCTCTTCTTCGAGAACGCCGGCCATATGCCCGTTTGATCTCTTACGGTACCTCCTCGATATATTGACCCTATTGACATAAGCTGGATCCCTTAAAACATTCTGATAATTTAACTCCCCGAGAGACACAGCATAATCTCTCCCAAGTAGTATCTCAATCTCCTTCTCACCTAGTTCGCCGCCAGTTGTCTCCAGACCAGGCGCTGTAGGTACGCGTGAAGGGACTTGTATGAAGACCCTGACCTTAGAGCTCCTGCTCATCTCAACTAGGAGCTCTATACCCTTCAGCCCGAGGACGTTTGCTATTTCATGAGGGTCAGCCATTAGCGTTGTAACACCGTGAGGGATAAGAATCCTAGACAACTCCTGGGGGATTAGCATAGTGCTCTCGATGTGTATATGCGAGTCTATGAAACCCGGGATGACATACCCTCCTCTCGCATCCACAACCAGCCTGCTACTCCTCTCTTCTTTTGTTAAACCAACGATCTTGTCATCGAAAACCTCAACATTCGATTCGAAAATCCCACCCGTGATCACATCAACGATGAACCCGTTTCTAATAACCAGTGTCGGAGTTCCGGAGACCGCTGAGACCTTGTAGGACTCTCTTAAACCAACATCGGTTTCCCCCATTCGAAGACCCTCTGAACTTTAAAAACCCGAGTAGCAATTAATTTAGATATCGGCGGGGCAAAGCAGCGGGGTAGGGCAGCCAGGTAGCCCGCGGGGCTCATAACCCCGAGGTCGGTGGTTCAAATCCACCCCCCGCTATACCACCTGCCGCGAGGCAGGCCCCGCCATAAGGTTCTAGGGTTACGGCTCAAATGCGGGGTTGCGAATTGAAGAATGGAGGAGAAGGGGGTTTAAAAAAAACGGGCTACATGAGGAGCTCGATTATCTTCTGAGCTACTTCTAAACCAGCTTTCTCCTGTGCTTCTACACTGCTGGCGCCTATGTGCGGTGTTAACACAACGTTCTCCAACCCGAGTAGTGGGCTGTCCTTAGGCAACGGCTCCTCCTCGTAGACATCCAGGCCTGCACCAGCTATCCACCCCTCTCTCAGGGCTTTGACAAGCGCGTTGGTGTCCACCACAGCGCCTCTAGAGGTGTTTATAAGTATCGCTGTCTTCTTCATCAACCTCAGCCTATCCTCGTTGATCATATGCTTCGTCTCCGGCGTCAGAGGTACGTGCAGCGATACTATGTCTGCTCTCCTGAGCAGGGTTTCCAGGTCAACGTGCTCGGCGTTGAATTCTCTCTCGGCTTCCGGGTCGCGTATTTGATCAGTGTACACTATCTTCATGCCAAACCCGTGGTAGCATATCCTCGCAACGGCCTTCCCGATTCTGCCGAAACCCACTATCCCAAGTGTTTTACCCTTGAGCTCGAGGCCCACTGCCTCGTGTTTAACCCACTCCCCGCTCCTCATCTTCCTATCGCTGAAAGCGATCTTCCTAGCCACAGCGAGCATCAGTCCTACAGCTAGCTCCGCCACAGCCTGGGTGACGGACTCTGGCGCGTTGATCACCTTAATACCCTTCTTCTCGGCGGCCTCCACGTCGATGTTGTCGAGCCCGACACCGGCCCTAGCTATCACCCTAAGAGCGTCGGCTGCCGCGATGACCCTTCTCGTTACCCTAGGTTTGCTCCTCACTATTATAGCGTGGAATCCTTTGATCAAATTAGCGAGCTCTTCCTCGGGTGGCTCGTTGACCTCCACTACTTCGAAACCCCTCGACTTCAACAACTCGACCGCGCTCCTGCTGATCCTGCTCGCCACAAGGACTCTAGGCGTCAAATACTTCACCTCTTCACGTAGCCTAGTTGTGTAAGAACCTCTCTCAAGTTCTTGAACAACTCATCTATATCCTCCTTCGTGATGTAGCCCATGTGGCCTATCCTGAATGTAATGTCTCTAACCTTCCCGTAGCCTTTAGCGATCTCAATACCCCTCTTCCTCAACTCCTCGTATATCACAGGGCCTTTAACTCCCGGTGGGTTGTAGACCACTGTTATCGTGGGGCTATAGTAGCCGGGCTCTGCGAACAGTTCCAAGCCTAGCTCCAAAACCCCTTTCCTTATGGTCTCCGCTCTATCAGAGTACATTTTAAGCCAGGCTTCTCTACCACCCATTTTCTCGATGACTCTAAGCATCACGTCCAACCCTATGATTATGGATATAGGTGGGGTCGTCGGCGTAGACCACTGTTTCTCGAGGAACTCCCTTATCTCCAGGAGGTCGAAGTATAGACCTCTCTCAGGCATCCTCTTAGCCCTCTCGAAGACCTCTTCGCTGACAGCAGCCATCGCTAAGCCGGGTGGTAGCCCAAACGCCTTCTGGCTACTCGCGAAAACCAGGTCTATACCCCAATCGTCGACTCTTATATCAGCCGCACCCATAGCCGAGACGGCGTCGACGAAGACTAGTTTCCCATGCTCTTTAGCTACTTTAGCGAGCTCCCTCAGCGGGTTGAGAACGCCGGCGCTGGTCTCATTATAGGTTATAGTTACAGCCTCTACATCAGGGTTCTTCTTCAAGGCGTCGTCCAGCTCCTCTGGTTTAACTGCTTTACCCAGCGGTTTCTCGAGAACTACAGGTATCCTCCCATTCCTCTCAACCGCCTCCTTATACCTGTTGCCGAATTCGCCGATAACCGTCACGAGGACTTTACCCCTCGGTGTAATAGCGTTTCTTACACTCGCCTCCATGAAGCCTGTCCCGCTTGAAGGTATCAGCAGTACAGTAGCCTTCTCCGCCCCGAGGAAGCTCTTCAACCTTAGTGTAGCATCCTTATGCAACTCCTGGTACTCCTTAGACCTGTGGCTGAACATTTGAAACCTCATCGCCTCAAGTACTTCTGGGAAGCATGCTACTGGGCCGGCTGTGAACAACCTCATCTTCCTGGGCCACACTAGTTGCTCTACTTCCTTCACGACACCCATGTACATATGGTACACCTCCCCGGTTTCATATACCCTCTATGAGGCTTATTTAATTTGCGCGTAATACAACAAGACACGCAAGAAGGTTGCCCTCGTGAAACTGTTTTGGGCTTTATATATGTTTACAAGGGTTGATGTTAATTCTTTTGTTTGGTGGGTGAAGGTGCTGAGGTCTAAGGAGGTTTGCGAGAGGCTTGGTATCAGCCATTACGGGGTTATATATGCTTACAAGGCCTACGGGGGCTTCGCTATTGGAAAATTCTTAGTGCTGGCTAGCACGGTCTTCTGGGCTATACAAATAATACCTAGTATCCAAATACAGTAATTCAAGCTTACCAGAGTTCTTGACGGGTGTTTTCACCGCTGGAGCACTATACGCGACTCTAGCACTAGTTATGAGGCCTACGTTAACTGTAGAGATCCTAGCTTACCTCGCTTACTTAGCTCTAGCGTGCTCTATTATAGCTATACTGCTCCAAGTAGCAGGTCAGAGGTACATCTCAGCAACCACTGCTTCACTAATACTCCTACTAGAACCAGTATTCGCAACTCTCTTCTCTGTATTACTGGGACTAGAAGACATAGACCTCTACAAGGTTACCGGCGGAGCACTAATACTAATATCACTGTATACAACCACGTTAGCCGAATTAAAATGTAGAGCTACGAGTTAACTTAATAGTAGAGGTTTAATCCACTCATATACACAGAGTTAAGAGAATTCCTCTCGTGGAATTTAAAGTCACCACTAACTAATTATGTTCTTAAAATAGCATGCAGAAAGAATACTACGTGTTCACCATTAAAGACTTCAACCTCGACTCCTAATCTATGAGAAACGCGTTTCTACTCTCATTGTAAATTGAGTAGAATGTGAAGTTTAATAAAAAAGTGAAAATTACATTGATGCCAGTGATGATCTCTTAATAACATACAACACGACTAATATAGTTGAGATAACTATAATTGGTGCTACCCAGACTAGTGAGTTTAACTGACTACTTCGTGAGGTCTCCGGGGTGGCCCTGAACGCCCCCAAGCCCGGTGAAAACCCGAGCGGGATGCGGGGGAATAGGGATGAGGCGATGACATCAAGTTATATGAATTTATACGAGAGCTGAACCCCGTCTTAGCTGATGACTTTTATACCCAAATTAACCATCACGGCGTGATGTCAGCGGTCCCAGTCGCTCCACCTACATCATATTTCAGCTCGTCTCTGCCAGGTCATCCCATAGACTGGGATTTTCAAAAACCTTAATTTACATATCTTTCCACACGCAGTGGTTGAAATGAGAGTCCATTTGAAGACGAGGAGCGGTAAATGGATTCTCATTAAAGGATGGTTGAAGCAAGTGTCCCCTAAGTCCGGTAGAAAGACGGTGAGTTACGCACTACTAGGCGAGGAGAGCACACCACCTTAGATAGAGGGTGCGGAGGAGATAGTCCTCCCGGCCTCAGGTTTCTCCAAGCTACTGCGCAGGCTCGTGGACATGGGTGATGGAGTGGTTGTCGTCGAGCCGAAAGACGTCGAGAACCTGTATGTGGGGGCGAGTAGAGAGGTCGCCAAGAGAATTTTAGACGCGGCCAAGGAGCTTAAGATCATTGACTAGCGAGCCTGAATACAGCATTAGATTTAAGTATTGCCTATGCACTATATTATGCGTCAACGAGCTGTAAAACTCGTTTCCTTCAAACCCGAGGAATTCGGATGAGTTCACCCGAGATAGGCAGGGTTGTGAGTAGAATAGGCCTTGAACTAGTTGGCTTCCTCCGCGAGAATATCGGGAGAACCGATCTAGCCCAGGAGATTGGGAGGAGCGTGACCGGTGATATAACGAGGAAAATCGATCTAATGGCTGAGGAATACCTTGTAAACCTAGTTAAGGCCTCGGGTATTGAGGCGTGGGTTTTAAGCGAGGAGAGAGGGCTCTACAAGGTTTCAGGTAAGCCGGAGTACCTCATCATAGCCGACCCCCTGGACGGGAGCCTGAACTATGTTCTCGAAATACCTTTCTCAGCTGTCTCGATAGCCGTCTACTCTATGAGCGAACCCTACTACAGTAAGGTCATATACGGGTTCGTGTCAAACATATTCCGCGAGGAGAGATACGAGTACTCCAACGGGGCTATCTACCTGAATGGAGTTGAGTACAAGTCCTCCTTGAAGGGGAGGGGGATAATGTGCATCTACA
>WYEE01000003.1 GCA_009904025.1 Thermogladius sp.
ATACATGTGAAACCAAGATACATCGCTCGGCATATTGTACTTCAACGTATAGAGGCCTAGTAGAAGATAGGAGGCTATGCCTAACGCGAACAGAAACCCCCCTACCATCAGCTTCCTACTCTCCAACTTGAACACCCCAAGTGTTTCCCCAGGCAGTTATTTGTAGTTACCTGTGAAAATTTCTAAATACTTTTCTACCTCGGGGTTCCCGGGCTTTGTTCGGGTTTTCATAGCATCATTGCCCGGGCTATCAGGGCTCCACTTAACCCGAAAGCCCCTCATCCGCGTTGAAGACAACAACTCGAACCCCAAAACTCATCATCCACAACAAAGTAGACGCGGAGAGATTAATAAATCTAAGCCGGCTAATCACAGCCATCCACAATTAACCACAATTAAAATTAATCACAATCGGTCAAAGGCTGAGTTTATTAGTGGAGACCGGGAATTTAAAAACCTGATAGTTACATGGGGGTTTAAATGCCCAGGAAAACCCTGAGGTACAAGGGTTTCCTCACGTACGAGCTTGACTACGATTACCTGGCTGAGAAGACGCTGGCTATTATAACAGTGGTCTCCATAATCGTGATAGCTGTGATAATATCAAACTGGCCCTACTTGATTGTAGTTTACGGTGCGCAGGTCATCCAGTCCGGGTTGGGCCCTATAGCCTACGCGCTCCTATACACTATTCTCACAGCCTTCCTAGTGGCTGTAGGAGCCATAGCACCACATTTCACGGAGTCGATTAGGCCGAAGGGCTTCAAGAAGATAACCGAGAAGAGGAGGCTTGAAATAAACTTCTACGTTATGGTGAGCCTACTAGCCCTGGTCTCGGTGACGGTTCTAGCACTCAGCTTCCAGTACCTGCCTTCTTAAGACTCACCACATAAGTGTAAATAGGCCTTGCTACAAGTGTGACGCACGCCCTCAAATAGTATAAGACGGCGTCTTCAACGGCGACTAGGGCTACATCACCCTTCTTCAATTCCTCGCAAGCCCTTGTCGCATACACGATAACCCTGTTGTTCTGGATAACCAGCGAACCCGAGTAAAGGAGGGCTAGAAACTCCTTCAGCCTACCCACTAGTTCAAGGATGCTCTTATCGAAGCTGTCTCCAGGTATCTCGGCGCCCATAGAAGCCTTCATCACCCTAAACTCGGCTAGAAACCTAGCATCTTCTACCACTCTCTTCAAAAGCCCGAGGAGAAAATCTCTCTCCTCCCCGCCGACGTTCAACCCGGCTTGAAGGCTGCTCTCCAATCCCCGGATTATATCCTCTAGCCTGAAGCCTTGGATGGATTGGATTTTACTGGACCAAATCTCCTCGCGTATCATCCTTACAATAGGGCTGCTCATACCTCTGGTTCAACCCCTTTATCCGTGATGAAATTAGCCAGCTTCCTCAATATTAAGTAGAGGGCGTATGGTGCTTCAAGCTCAAGTCTCATTCCTTTCTTCAAATCAAGCTTAGCGTCGAGGACTCTCAGACCCGTGAATGTAATCGAAGGAGTCACAACTATTTTGCCAGACCAAGCGTGGAATTCTCTCAACTCAAATTCGTCTCTCATAGAATCGCTTACTTCAGCAACCTTCAAACCAGCCTTCCCGTTAATACTGTTCTCAAACCTCGATAACCTGGTGACATCTGCTGTCACCACTTTATCAACGCCGACACACACCTGGCTAAGCAACTGGCTTAGGTATTCTGCTGGAATCCTATACAACCTCTCTCTATCCGCAACCCTCTTATAAGAGGGGTGTGAGAGCCCGAGGGGCTCTAGCTCTTCTACAACACCCATCTCTAACGCTCGTTTTAGAACCCTAGCCCTTACACCTCTCTCATTGCCAGTTAAGTAAACGAAACGGGCTCTACCAAATGTCTGCGCTGGGAATACTCTCTCAGCATCCATCCCCTCGCATGACACGTAGTCTGCTATAAACGCCCTCGCCTCTCTCGTTAAATCCAAAGCAGATTCGTCTGAGACCCGTATGTGGAACCCCCTGTTCCCGGAAAAGTATACCTTAACCTCCCGGAAGCCAAGATCCTCCTCCAGAATCTCCTTTAACTTGAAAGCCTCTTCAACCCCTTTTTTAAAGCATTCTGGTTCGATAATGCTTAACGACACAGGCTTCCCTCCTGAAGGACACTCCCCAACACCCCCCTCCACAGCCAGGTCGTCTTCAACACAAAACCCTATTTCCCGCCCGCAACCCGGCAGGTGATCTACATCTATATCAAAGATTAGTTCCGAACCCCGCCAACCCTTCGAACTCATATTTTCCGCAGAGGGGTCTTCGTACAGTGCAGACGAGTAATATAAGTGTAGTGGCGTCTTCTCACCGAGGATATAGGAGTATAATTGGGCCATAGACGTGAAGTTCAAGTGCCTTATATAGGCCTCGCTCTCTAAGTCGACGACGGCTATCTCCCTCGAGTGCAAGCTCACAGGCTCTACCAGGGGTCTTTTACTGTAGTATAGTCTCAGCACCCTCCGCAAGAACTGCTTATTCGAGTCTCGGCGAGACATAGAATGTTAGCCTTCCACCCTGGGATATGTCGAAGACAAGCTTCAGCGGTATGTTAGAGCCGTAGCTAAGGGTTAAACCCTCGGCTACAGGGGACACGCGGGCTATCTCGGCAAGGTACTCGATGCTATAGCTTGCCTTGGAATCGCTGTTAACAGTGTACTCCAGCAACGACCCGTCTTCAAGCGATAACTCCACCCTGGCTTCAGCTATATCGCTCGCTGAGGAGAGCACGAGCTTACTTGACCCTGCCCCCGACTCTAATGAAACAACATCGCCGACAACCTCAAGCTCCTCCAGGACATCCTCGAAGATCGCTGGCTGTATCCTCGCTACCACCGGGAACTCGAGCGATATCTCGGAAGCCTCCTCTACACCCGACACCTCGATGTTGGGCAGGATGAAAGTCCTATTACCGTGCCCGTGGAATGAGACCCCAAGCCTCCCACCCTCGAGAGTCTCCAAGAGGAGTTCATCCCCTTTTGAGGCAAGCCTCATGATCTTGGCGAAATCTTCAAAGTTAACCCCGAATCTCTCCTCAGCTCCAACCTCGTACTCTAGGAATGCTTCTTTAGGTATAAACAGGTCTACTAAAGCGGTATTAGTCGAGTCCAAAGCCCTCAGCTTCAACCCAGTGGAATCGGCCTTGAAAACGCCCTCCTCTATTATCTTAGATATAGACGCCACGATGTACCTCCATATACCGGCGTTAGAGAACTTCATTCTCAACTCTCAAACCACCCTTTCTCAGTATAGGAAATAGCTTGTTTTAGAATAAAATTCTTGGGGTCGCCGAGAAAGCCGGGTTGCTACTCATACTCCCTCCAGACGTGGCCGCACCTCCTACACTTGTAGAACCTCGTAGGGGGCTCATCTGCAGCCCTCGTCTGTACAACCCAGTAGTAGGCTTCATGATACCCGCATTTCGGGCAGGTTACTTCCCTTGTTATAGGTAGGTTAGCTTCGTCTCCCTCTTTCAACACGAGGGTCTTCTCTTTCTCGGAGTGCCCTATTTTAACTCTAATACCGTACCCTCTCAAATCCTCCTCCGTAGCCTTCACCTTGTACCCGCATCTCGCGCACACAAGGTAGTAGACGCCTCCCTCGTTAACAGGTTTCATTAAGCCCCCGCATCGCGGGCAGAACCTCGGCATGGAGTCTCACCGGGAAACCACTATATCTAAGGCATCTACCCCGCCGAGACCTATATACTTGAGAAGACTCGACACAAGCCTTATAAAACTACAGTATTCCTCTTTAAGCAGTTGGAAACTAGAGCCCTCGATAACTTTCAAACCGAGCCAAGCATAGTCGTATTTAGATCCATCGCAGTTAACTAGGAACGAGAGCTCATTGTACGTGGATAAGCTTTTAACAACTTCACCCAGGCTGAACGTGTCATCGTATGCGTGGGCTAGCTTTAGTTCTTCTAAAAATTTCCCCTGTAAACCGCTAGGGCAATCACGTTGTCTCGCACCGAAAGAACAAGAATCCTGGACTCTCTCTTCATACCTTCTCCTCTATAAGACTCTTGAAAACCTTGATCTCCTCTACGAGTCTATCGATTACGTCGACGAGTATTTTCAACGGATCCTCTCCCTGCTTTGCGACTAATGTTATCTCCATTCTATCCTGCAGGGGATGCGGGATCCTATAAGAGCTGTACTCAACCCTCGGGTCAAGCAACGCTTCTTTAGCTATTAGATTACCCAGCGTGTGGTCTTCACCTAAAACCTCGATGATAAGCTCGCTGCCCTCTTTCTTCAAAACTTTTACTTCCACAACCATCACCAGGACTAGCCACTACTATACTTAACTTTCTTTAAAAAATCATCCACACCCTGAAGCCACTCAATGTTCAAGGTGATGAAGCCATTCTCATCCCTCTTCAAGTGCGCCGCCTCGATACCTCTCCCGATTACCTCTTCCACCGGGAGGCTGGTTAACACGCTTATGGTGAGGAGGTAATATTTAGTGGACAAACCCCTTATCTCACCTGGGATGGATCTTGCGACCTCGGCTATCCTACTCGATATCGAATACACTATCTGCCTGCTCGCGTTAGTCCTAATTTTGTCTCCCTCACCGCTTAAAACAGCTGTAAACCCCTGTCTCCTCAAAACCTCCGCTAGGACACGCGGCGGGAAAGTCGAGCCTATATCTTTGAACACGGCGTTGACATCGTAGACAAAAACGCCTTTCTCAACCTTAGGCGACCCCGCGAGCATGCTTTTAATTTTATTCCACGCTTTCTTAATCTCGGATTCATACCCGTAGAATTCTACGGTTACGAAACCACCTTGTATTGTAACACTATACTCCCCTGCAATAGAGATGCCGTCGCTGATTCTTTCTGCAAGTTTCTCACATGGCTCGTCTACGCATTTCACTCTGAATCTTCTCTTGACTAAGGGCATTATTGCACCTTTGTCAAAATGTATGTTGAGGCAACCTTCCTCTTGTTCACTTGCCCACATAAGCTACATACAAGCCTCCCGTTCTCGTACAGGAGTTCTCCCCCGCAGTAGTTGCACCTAGCATACACGACCCCTAAATGAGGCTCCTTGATCGAGAGCTGGTACACCCCCTTCCCGCCTACCACCTTGGCTCTCACCACATCGCTTAACCTGACGACATCGTACATCGACTCAACGTATGTTTGACTGGCCTGCGATATGTGTAGCACACCGACCGCGTTAACCGGCTTAACAGCCCTCCTATTTTCAACCCAGTATATTCTTACGAAGGCTAGGTCTTCGTTCATGTACTCTACTATCCCTTCGACGACATCCCCGCTTTTGAGAGTGAGGTACTTGTTCACAGCGGGTTTCACCGCTGCGGTTTTCTTGTATCTATCGATGAGAGCCAAGCCCAGTACGCAGCTCCTCAAGTAGCCCCTCTCGTCCTCGTAGACACCGCTACCTGGTAGAAACTCTTCGGACACCCCCAGGATGTCTCCCGGTGTAACCCTCTCGCTACTCACTTCAACCCCCTCTTTAAAACCGCGTAAAACGCCTTAAACCTATGCACTCTCTTACGATGGGTTTCAAACATCATTGGTATAGATAATTCTGTGAAACCTATTTTAACGACTGCGAACCCGTATCTCGCCGCCCTATTCACTACAAGTCTTACAGCTTCCTCCGTATACTTGTGGATCGAGTAGACACGCGATGCAACCTCTAACGCCGACTCTAGAAACCCCATGTCTAAACCCCTGTTCTCCGGGTATACTCCGAAAGGCGGGTTCATGAGAACCGTGTCAACCCCTGTAATAGGGTTGGACAGCGCGTCCGCCGCCAGGTAAACCACCCTACGGCAAATACCACCGCTTAAACTACAATGTACATTTCTCGCATACTCCAAGACTTCTTCATCTAAGTCGAGGCAGAAGCCTACTCTAGCGCCAAGGAGTAGAGAGCCTATTGTGAACCTGCCTACACCACACCCTAACTCCAAAACCGCTGAGCCCTCTATATCGCCTCTCATGAAGGCCTCCCAGAGTATCGCCGCCGCTACGTTTGGAGGCGTCTCATATTGCTCTAGCTCCCTTACGGGTTTAGGGTACCGGGGGATCCTCGACAGCGCTATCTCGAGGCTCTTCTTATCCAGGCTACCACGGGTAAACGTATTTTTCTACACCTCTAGCAAGCATGATTACCTCCCCGGGTGTTAAGACTGGCTTGTGGAAGTCGATGAAGTCATCTATGGGCAGGCGGGGGCAACTAGTCACAACAATGAAGTCTGGTTTAAAGGCGTCGTCTATTGAGATCAGCCTGTCGACAGTGAGATAAGAAGCTGAGACCACATAGTGTTCGACGCCCAGCTCGCTGAGAGCCCTTCTAGTCAACTCGATTATAGAAGCCCTGAACTGCCCCGGCCTACCCCCTGCGATCACCACGGCCCTCCGTAGAGGTTGGTTTCTAAGCTGGACTAACGTGAACATCCTCTTCCTGACAACCCTACTGGCCTCTTCAACCGGGTTCCACACGACATCCCTATATGGATCGTAGGCCACAATCTTATCCGTGTAAAAAGCTGCGCCCAACGGGTGGAAGATACCGCCTGCGACGATTAGAAGGCCGTCCACCCTGTCAATTATCTTCAGCATCGGGGAGTAATCGCATCCTAGTATAAACTCCCCGGGGGCGGGTTCCAAGACCCGGAAACCCGTCTCCAATAGATAGCCCCTAATCCTCCTGGCGATTAAAGCCTCTGTGACAGGGTTGATAACGGCGATCGTCCTCCAGTTCTTTGCTTTAAGAGTTTGCGCGACTTCAAGCAGTGTTTTCTGCGGGACTTCTATATTGTAGTATACAGGCAGGTATAGAACCCTCCATGGAATCTTAACCTCGCTGAGTTTGTACTCGAGGTGTCCTAAATGGATTATTAGATCTGGCCTAATGTGGAAAGCCTCGTCGACAGGGATATCACACGCGCCGTAGGAGGGTGAGAGCGAAAAGTATAATTCCAGCTCGCGAATACCCCGCAGGAAATCCCCTAAACACTTGTAAAGCTTCTTCAAGCCTTCGGGGGCCTGGACTAATATAGTTGGCTTGGGTTTAGACAGGGATAATACCTCTCCTAGGAGATTTCCCTCTTCTATGATGTACGAATCGCAAATCAAGGTCTAGACCTTGCGGAGAAAGAAGGGTGACGAAGCTCATTAAGCTACTGACCTGGCCGGCTCTCTACTCGCTCGATCACTATCCTGGATGGTAGTGGTAGTTTCGAAGCAGCTACCTTCATCGATTTCTTAGCCTCCTCCAAGTGCTCTTTCCTAACGAACAACTCTATGATCACGTCGCCTGGGGCCACCCTAGCAGCCAGCCCGATCGGTTTTCCGAAAGACAGCCTCATACCATCCTGCAACCTGTCGGCGCCGGCGAACGCCATCATTTTATTCTCTCTTATAACGTGGTGCGGGTACTTCTTCACTCTAAGATAGTAGTTTAGGTCGCCTGCTACAATGCTCATCCTCTTGTTAATCATCACACGCGCGGACTCCAGGGCGTTGTGTCTTATCTGCCCACCCTCCTCAGCTACAATCTTAACAATATACTGGTACTCTCCTCTCGGGTTCCCCATCTCGAACTTCGTGATTTTGGGTTGAGGGACGCCTGGAATATACTCCTTCCTCGTGTATGGTGGTCCGCTGAAATGAGTGTAACATCTCGCCGGCCTAAGAGGCATTGAACTCACCTTACTGAATACGAGTATTTACCTGTCTAATAAAGATTGAGTATCCCTATATAGCTTGAGAACGCGTGGCTACAGTACTGGAGCCTAGATGCTATATCAGGCTATGATGGTCACTAAGCATGGATGCCGAGAATTTAGGTTAAAACCCTCTGTAAAGATATTATGAGAGTGGTGCGGGGGTGCCCGAGCTAGGCCAAAGGGGGCGGACTCAAGTAGCCCAGGGGAGATCCGCTGGTGTAGGCCTGCGTGGGTTCAAATCCCACCCCCCGCATTAGATGAAGGGTCACCTGATGAAGAAACCTCTACCACA
>WYEE01000097.1 GCA_009904025.1 Thermogladius sp.
TAAGAAGCCGTGGCGTGTCGTGGTCGTCTCGGTTGCCAGGAGTGTTGACAACACTATCCTGGCGAAGCTGAGGACTACCGCCGAGAGGGAGTCGGCTTACACATACATCAGGGTGAGGGGGGTCGAGGAGGCCGAGCCCTTCGCTCTCACAAGCCTCGCCCAGGTCTCCGATTTATTTGAGAGCGAGAGGAGACTCCTAGAACAACTCCTGCCGAGATACGGCTTAAAAATACCCCCTGATAGAGTGCAGGAGCTCATAGACCTTGTCTCCAGGGGGGTTCCCGTGGAGGAGGTTATCAGAGAATTATTGAAGGCGGTGGATGAAGTTGAGTAAGACCCCTACGCTAGAGGAGAGGTTGAAGGCTGTTGTGAGAGTCATGGTTGAAGACTACAGGGGGCTGGGCGAACTAGACATCTTTAAAGTCAGAGATGAGTTCTTCCGAAGCTTCTACGAGCCAGCAGGCTTCGGGGAGGGGTTGGACTACCCTATAGTCTTCGTCGACTCAGGCCACACGGGTAAGGCTTATTCGACGGACAGCTTCAGTTTCACCCTCATGAACCTTGGCGCCGTTGTTAGAAGGGGCTCTAACCTAGAGTACATTACAAACTCGTCTGGGGCGCCCGAGGTTGAAAGCTACGCCGTCTACTCTTCCATAACACCCCTGGGGTTCAGGGTTCTTATCGAACCCCTGGACGAGAGGCAACTACTAGTGGAGTCCGAGAGGGCCGGCGAGGTATCCGATATGCTTTCCTCCCTGATAACACAGGGGCTGGACAGCGCATTCGGGATCAGCCTGGGTGCCTGGGAGAGGAAGATAAGGTACTTCAATAGGATGGCCAACTACATCATATCCCTCATGGAGCTATCCTACTGTGTGAAAGCGCTTGAAAGGATCCCGGGCTCCATCTGCGTCCTCGACGGGACTCTCGTGAGATGGTATGGTGCGGGCGGGATGCCGAGGAGAATAGGGTTCGACGGGCTGGATATCGTGAGCCTGCTCACCGGGGTGAACAAGGACAGGATTATAAACGAGTTCCTGGGCAGGGTCTACGGGCTCGCTAAATCGACTAAGTTCACGACTATTGCCAGGAGCAGGAGGTTGCTGGAGGGCAGGGGTGGATACGGATCCATCAGCGTTGGGAGCGTTAGGAGGGCTTCAGACGTACTGGAGGGTGTCTACGCGAAGGATCCCGGTGTCGCCGAGAAACTCCTCCACACGGTGGTCGCACCTGTCTACGGCAGGCACGGCGTTTACGCGTTGAGAACACCTCTCTCAGTGGACGGCGTCAACATCTACGTGTTCAGCCTCTACACGAGAAGCCCCTTGATCAAGCTTAGGGAGGGGTTTGCGGTCGACGAGGCTAGCGTCGATGAGGCTTCGAAGAGGCTTGCGATGAGTGTCGGAGCCATCTTCTCTAAGCTGACGAAAGCGCCAGGCTACCCCCCACACGGCTTCATGGACGTAGACCAGCTTGTCAGGTTGAGGAAAGAGTATGTGAGGAAGAAGTTTGAGCCTAGGATGATAAGCTTCATAAGGGAGGTTTCAGGGAGGGCCAACCACCCCCTCCTGGAGGTTTTCAAGTATGAGGCCACGAAGAGGCTGGGTTACGTGAGGGGGTTTGCGTGAGCCCGGTTGGTTTCATAGCTGGGTGGAGGGAAAACAAGGTTTTAATACATTTCAAAAGAGAGTTCACTCCGAGCATAGGCGACTTCTATTATGTTAGTCAAGCCGGCAGGAAAACCCTACTACAGCTGACAACACTGAGTAGCTGGATGGAGGCTTTGACTCCTGGGATCGAGGCGCACCACGAGTCAGCTGTCTTCGAGGACGCTTTCACCCAGACGGGGCTGGCTGAGGCCTTCCTTGAGTACGATGAGGGTAGAGGAGTCCTATACACCCCGTCAACATTGCCCAGGCCCGGTAGCGAGGTGTATAAAATAGACCCCTCGGATAAAGAGAGCTCCCAGCTTATGAGCAGGGTCAGCGAGGCATCTGGGGAGGGTGTGCCGGCGTGCCTTCTCAGAGCAGGCCTCGCCCCACACCCCAAGCTGAGGGAGAGAGCGTACTTTAGAAACTCAAGGATTAGGCTCCCCCTAGGCAGGATCATACCCAAGCATGTGCTGGTGAACGGCCAGACGGGCGCGGGGAAGACGACTGGTGTTAAAGGGCTTATCGTTTCATCCATAGCCTACCCGGCATCCCCGTTGACTTGGATTATACTGGACAGGCACGGCGAGTACTCGGGGGCGTCGGGCGAGCTGGGTTTCAGGGGGGCTGTAGAGAAGGCTATGGCGGTCGGTGGGGGCGTGGCGTTGGAGACCGTGGTCCTGGACTACAAGATGGGGGTCGCCGGTGGGGGGATTAAAGCCACCCCTATAGCGCTATCCGACATCGACGTGCCGGACATCGCTATAGCACTCGACCTCAGCGACGATGATGCAGCGTTGGTGGAGGACCTGCTAGACGCTTTAGCAATCGTTGTCTCCCAGGCGTGCGGTGCGGGTGGTTTAACGCAGGCTGTCTGCAACCAGTTCATCTCGACAGCAGGCGACGCGGTCACCCCTAAGGGCGACATACTCGCATTATACCTCTTGATCTTCGACAACCTAATTAGATCCGAGGCGGCCGCTAAAGCTTCTGGAGGAGAGAAAACTATAGGGTTCCACAGGTACCTGCTTGAGAGAGGGTTCAGCAGCGTCCTGCAACTGAGGAGGCTGAAGAGGATTATCACCTCGGCCCTCAACATAAAGACTAGGCCGAAGCAGTACGGGGATTCGAAGAGGCTTGTCTACGTTGTCGACGACTCACTAAGCGTCTTCAAGACAGCGAGCTTCCTCAAAGACCCCGACGCTGTCTCCGCGATACTCCACGCGTTGCTTACAACCGTCCACAGGGATTCCGGGGGTATAACCTCTGCCATCTACCGTTTTCTACCGGGGAGCGCCAAATTCATTGAGGAGTTGAAGTCTAAGCTGAGGGAGATATCATTCACGGAGCAACCGGGCTTGACGTTATCCGACCTCGTTGGCAGGGTTGACGAGGGAGGGGTCTTCATAGTGGACTTGTCGAGGATTAGTGCTAGAGAAGGCGACCTTGTCGCGCTGTCCCTGGCTAGGCGTCTCCTCGAGGAGAGGATGTCTAAGGGGCCGCTGGAAGCATCCAGGAGCCCCCCGATCGCAGTTGTATCCGAGGAGGCCCCGCTGTATTTGAGCAGTGAGAGAGTTCGCTCGGTCTACAACTCGTTCGCTAGGATCGCGAGAGAGGGGAGGAAGTTCAATATCGGTCTCATCGCTATAACCCAGATGGCGACATTAATGGACAGGCAGATCCTAGCAAACTTCAACACAGTTATAGCCATGAGAACAAGCCATACACCAGACCTCGACTACTTCAGCAACATCGGTATCCCGCGTGAGACACTGCCCTTCCTGAACGAGAGGGAGGCCTACTTGTACTCCGTCGACATACCGATAAAGAGGCCTATACCGGTTTACATCCCAGCCGACTTCGAGGCAGACCTGATAATAGGGGAGAAAGCTAAGACCGCTGAAATCTCCGCTAGCGAGAGGGTTTACAAGGCTCTCACCGAGGGAGAGGATTCTTGAGGATACTGGGGGTCTACCTCGAGAACATCAGGAGCTTCCGTAGGGGTGTAATAGTATTCCCCGCCCAGGGTATAACTGTTATACAGGGTGAGGTTGGATCCGGTAAGACAAGCATACTTATGTCTATAGCATACGCTTTCGAGACCCCGGTGAGCGGTAGAGTAGAGTTCGCGGAGGCGTTCGCCACCCCCCAGCCGAAGCACCTTCTCAGGACAGGCGAGTCGAGGGGTTTAATCAGAGTCCTGGTTAAACAGGGCGGGAGACTCTACCTGCTTGAGAGGGTCCTCGAGAGGGTTGGGGACAAGGTTCAGAACACTGGTAACACTATCCACGTCTACGAGCTCACAGCCGAGCAGGGTAAGACGAGTGTTAAAGCCGTCCAGAGGCTGAGGTTGAGCTCTAGCGAGTATGCGGAGAAGTTGAAGAGCATCCTTGGCCTAGTGGAGAAGAGCGGGAGGCAGAAGCCCGAGGTTTTCACCAATATAATCTACTCGCCGCAGTTCAATTTGACGAGGATTATAGAGCTAGACCCGTCGAAGAGACGCGAGGTTGTAGAGATTGCTCTGGGTTTATCGAGGTATACTGATTTCAGGAGTAACATCGGAAAGATCCTGGATGCCTTTAACGACAAGATCACAAGAGCTCAAGTAGAGCTGGGGAGAATGGAGGATATGTTGAGAAGCCTTGACAAACAGGGTTTAGAGGCTAGAGTCAGGGAGATTGAGGCTGAGAGGAGCCGCGTGAAAAGAGAGTTGGAGGAAGTGTCCTCGCTAAGAGAGAAATTGGAGAAGGAGTTCAACGAGTTGAACGGCGAAGTGTCAAAGCTAAACTCCGCAATACAGAAGAAAAATGAGGATATATTGAGTATTAGAAAGCAGGCTGAGGAAGTTAAGAGGAGGGTGGAGGAGGTTAAGAGAAGGGTAGAGCCAGCCTTAAGCACTCTAGGAGTTGATCTCTCTCAAATCGAGGATCAGATCGAGGATTTGATGAAGAGGGTTGAAGAGGATATTAAGACGCTCCAGTCAACTGAAGACAGGTATATGGATGATAGGAAGAGCTTGGAGGAAAAAGAGAAGAACGTGGTAGGCCTGATTAGAAATCTCGAAGGAAATATCAACGTGCTTAAGAGGGAACTGGAAAAAGCTGAATTAGAGTACAGGGATAAAGAGGAGATCATCAAGCAGGGTGTATGCCCTGTCTGCGGGCAGAGGATACCTCACGAGCACGGGGAGAAGCTCTTAGCAGACCTCAGGGAGAAGATTGAGAGCAAGAGAAGGGAGATCGGGGAGTATAAAAAACAGCTTGAGGAAGCGAGGGCTGAGATGGAGAGGGTTAGGGGAGAGAGAAACGAGCTTGAGGAAAAGTGGAGGGATTTGAGAAACAGGCTTGACAGGGCTAGAAAGATCAAGGAGCTTCTAATCGAGTTGAAGAATTGGAAGGAACGGGAGAAGGAGGTTGCTTCAAGCGAGGAGCAGATTAAGAGTATGGAGGAGGAGATCGAGAGGCTAAGAAGGGATTTGGACGCTAGGCTTGAGAGCCTTAGCGAGGTCAAGAAAAAACTAGATGAGGCCAGGGAGAGGGAGATGAATATCCGCCTGAGGCTCAGAGAGCTGGAGGTTGAGCTCAACATCTTGAACAAGCAACTCCAGAATATAGCTGCCCTCGAGGGGAGGTTGAAGGAGCTTAGACGTGATGTGAGTAGGCTGATGACCGGGAGAGAGATTGCAAGGAGGATGGCCTACATCGTGGACGAGATAAGCAGGATCCTAGCCCAAGAGGCTTTCAGGTTTGTCTCAACCAGGTTCGCGGAGTTATTCTCAAGCCTCTCACCTGACAACACTCTCTCCATCGAGCTAAGCAACGACTACGACATTATCTTCATCTACAACACTGAGAGGGGGAGGGGGCAGGTGCTTCTACCCAGCGGTGGCCAGCAGTCCGTTGCATCCCTCGCGTTGAGGCTGGCGGTCAACCAGGCTCTAAGGGCTTTGAGCCCTAGGTTCAAGGATTCAACACTACTACTCGACGAACCCACGATAGGTTTAAGCAGGGAGCTCGTCGGGAGATTGAAGGGCCTCCTCAGCGAGTTGAACGAGAAGCAGAGAGCCCACATCATAGTTGTCACACACGACGAGGAGTTACTGGACGCCGGCTCCACGAGGATTAGGCTGGCACTACGCGGAGGCGCGACCACAGTGACATACGAGGGCGAGATAGACGAGGAGTACATGGAGTTTGTGCAGAGGATACTTGAGAAGCCGGTCTAGCCCCTAGGGGTCAGCCCTGGCCACTCTCCTCATAGGCTAAACAGCCTCGAGGAAAGGGTTTGCACTCCTCATCGAGGAGAAAGGGATTGATTAAACCCGGCTTAAATGTTGTTCTGCTAGATTGAGTATGACCTGCAGAGAGCGGGTTCTTCGCGCACCAGCCCGAGTAGCCTCCCATACTGGAGAGCAGCCCCGCCGCTACAGTGAAGGGGTATTAGCCCCCTCACACCAAGCCTCTTCAACTCCATTACCACGCTCCTAACCTTGTATTCGGGTTGGTCGGAGAGGTGGAGGCCCCCGATAACTCTCTCAACCTTGAACCCTCTTGAAGCCGCCTTCCCCACCATGTAGTGTACACCAGGGTGGCTGCACCCCACAAGCATGGTGGAACCGCTGGTGGACTCAAGGATGAGGGATTGCTCTGAGATAGCGGACTCCGGGTATGCCATAACATATGCTCCACCCCCCAATTCCTGGAGGTCTCTTACAACCACAACATTCTCGAATCCAATTGAGTGAAGCCAGCTAACCAAACCCCTGTGTTGCCCGTAGGGGACGTACACGGGTATGTTTCGAGCTGGGAGCCCTCTCAAACCCCCAGTGTGGTCTAGGTGAGCGTGGCTCACTACAACAGCGTTCAAGCTCTTCAACTCAACGCCTACCACCCTAGCGTTGTTCAATAAAACATCCGGGCTACTGCCCGCATCAAAAAGAAGTCTGAAACCACCCTGTTGAACAAGGAGGGAGAGGCCGAAGCCTTTTATGCAACCCGGGTTTGGAGACGGGAGGTCATCGTAGAGAACAGTAACCTCCACGCCAAACCCTCCTGAAACAACCTGGAAATAGTATCACCTGGGGGCGATAAATACCCGCCTAACACAGTGCGCAAGCCCCTGTTACGGGGATTATTATTACTGCGAAAGAAGCATTCTTCAAGCCTAGTACCGGGGTAGAGGTAGTCTTGTACAAGATCACTGGTAGAAGGCTCTTAGATGGAGGTAGGTTGAAGGAGTTCCACGTCGTCTTCGAGACGAACTGGAGGGCTGGAGCGAAGAGGATGTACCTCGTCGGGAACTTCACCAGCTGGTTCCCAGGCTTTAAGAGGATGTCTAGGAGGAAGGATAGAGCGCATGCGAGCTTGTTCCTCTACCCTGGTTTATACGCGTACTGGTTCACGACGGACACTGACCCCCAGGTGATTATGGACGATGAGAACCCCAGGGTGGTCGAGCTACCGAATATAATGCACCCAGAGAAGCCCGGGATAAAGGGTAGCCTGCTCGAAGTGAGACCGCCGGAAGACCCGTTCGAGTATGTGATACACGACGAGAGAGACCCAGCCTACTTACACAGGTTCAAAGAGTACATAGTCTTCAGGCTGAGAACCGGGAAAGGGGTTGAACAAGCGGAGCTAGTTGCCGGGAAGGCTTTCCAGCCGGTCTTCACCCGCGAGCTCCCGTTTGAGAGAGTCTTCGAGTTCATCCTTACAGATCGCGAGCTGGAGGACGTGTTCTCCTACTACTTCAACGTTTGTTCCAGGGGGGAGTGCTATAACTACGGTTTCCAAGGGGTTGGGGGGAGAGTCCAGCCTATAGTAGTGTCGAAGAAGGAGGTTAAAGGGGTTGAGAAACCCAGGTGGTACATGGGGACTATATACTATCAGATCTTCGTCGACTCATTCTACAACGGGGATCCAAGCAACGACCCTCCTCTCAAGATAACCAGTGTTTCACCCAGGGAGCACGGGTATTATGGGGGCGATTTAAAGGGTGTCCTATTGAAGCTCGACCACATGGCTAAGCTTGGAGTCGAGGCAATCTACTTGACGCCGATATACCCCTCGGGCACCTACCATAGGTATGATGTGAGCGATTACCTCTCAGTGGACAAGCATCTTGGTACATTAGACGACTTCTCAACGCTTGTTGACGCGTTTGAGAAGAAGGGTATGAGGCTCGTCCTCGATATAACACTACACCACACAGGGGCATGCCACCCATTCTTCATAGAAGCCTTGGAGAAGAAGAGTTCCTCCAAGTACTGGAGCTGGTTTAATTTCACGGGC
>WYEE01000069.1 GCA_009904025.1 Thermogladius sp.
ACAATCCAGTCACATTCTCTGTGACCACGGGTATTACAGCATCATCGCCTTCCATAGTCTTCCTCGCTACAATCCTCTACAGGGATGCCAGCGGGCATTTGGGCTCGCTGAATAAAACACTTGCCTTCCAGGTCAAGCCCTTTGTCGAGATACTTTTAACCCCGGACACAAACGCTAGGCTGATAGGGGGGAGTATAGCAGTTAACGGGATGCTACTCAATGCAGGTGTCTCAGGGGCTAGAAGCGTTGTCGTATACGCCACTTACGGTAATCAAACTGCATACGAGTTCCTGGGGGACATTGACCCGGCTTCACAGACGGGTTTCAGAGTTGAAATACCGGTTACTTCGACGAGCAGCGACAGGATCCAAGTGAAAGTGCTCTACAGAGACGAATACAACAACCTGTACGAGAGGTCTTTCATACTACCAGTCCAGATCCAGAATATGACGAGTACGACGCCAAGTCAGGAGGCACGTGCTGGCGTTGAAGCCTACTACATTGCGACGGTAGTATTAGTGGGCGTTTTCCTAGCAGGCGTCTTCTACCTCATCTACAGGAAGTACTTCGCTGGGAGAGCTAGCTGATGATAAGGATATCAGATCTCATCAGGCTTAGCTTTAAGGCTTTAACAGAGAAGAAAGCCAGGGCTCTGCTAACGATAGTAGGCGTTGCTATCGGCCCCCTAGCGATCACGATGATATACGGGGTTACATCATCGTACAGCGAGTATGTGGTCAACCAGATCCAGGGTCTCGGGCAGAACCTGATAGTGGTAACCCCAAACCAGAACTACAAGCTAAGCGATAGCGATCTCAACAAGATCAAAAGTATAGAGCACGTTGTAGCCGCGACACCCTTCTACAGTACCCAAGGCTATATAAGTGGGAGGAGAAGCGACACTATCTTCATCTACGCTGTAGACCCGGATTTCCTCCTGAAGAGCATAGCCTCGATACAGATCATGGAGGGTACGCCGCCAGACCCCAGCGAGATAGGGAAGTGTATGATCGGCTATGATATAGCTTTCGACGATCAGGGGGGAGAGTCATACTCTATCGGGGATGTAGTGTCCGTTAACGTCTACGTCTCGGGTTCAACCGGCTTAACGGAGAAGAGGATTAATGTTATGGTTTCAGCAGTGTTGTCGAAATACGGGGGCGCCCTCTTCTTGAACCCTGACAAGTCTATTTTCCTCCCTTTCCCAGCGGCGAGGTCTCTTCTCGGCGTGAACAGCTGGAGCGGGATCCTCGTGCTAGCTGACTCGCCCATCAACGTGGACAATATCGTAGGCGAGATAAACGATCTCCTAGGCAACAACGTTAACGTGATATCTTTCATTGCCATAGCTAGGATTGCCTCCTCAATAACAAGCGCTGTCAACTTCATGACTTTCGCAGCAAGCTTATCCGCATTCGCAGTAGCTGTAGCCGGTGTTGCTTCAACAATGATAACAAGCGTGATGGAGAGGACTAAGGAGATAGGTGTCATGAAAGCTATCGGCTTCACGGACGCCCAGGTCGTCTTGCTCACACTTTTCGAAGGCGTGTTGATGAGCCTTATAGGAGGGGTCGTAGGGATTGGGACAGGTGTGGTGGGGGCTTTCCAGCTTTCCTCAAGAGGCCTCACTATATCTAGTGGCGAGTTTTTCAATATAACGATTAGGACAACACCGAAGTTCACCATAGGTATGCTTAGCGGTGTAGTAGGATTGACGATACTAGTGGGGGTGGTTGGATCGATTCTACCAGCATATAAGGCTGCTAAGATACCGCCAGCTGAAGCTTTGAGATACGAGTAGGCCTCAGGGATCCACAAAGCATTTTTTACTAGGATTATGAATATCAGTGTAGTGGTGCGAGCGATTTGAGTAAGAGTAATGTTGAAGAGATGATAAACCAGTGGCTGATTCAAGAGGGCTTCATAGTTAAGAAGCTCGAAGCACCCCCGGAGGTCAAGATATCGTGGGGTCTCGACGTGAACACACCTCCCCCCTTCCAGGTGAATTTCAAAGTTTTCAAGACCTCTGACAAGCCGGATAGGCTAATTATATTGATCGGCGTTATGATATCGCAGGAGCACAGGAAGTTTCTCACATCTATGAGGCAGGATGAGATACTGAGGTTTATGAGCAGGCTGACTAGGATCGTGTTGACTGCCTGCTCCGAGTGTCAGCTGACAGTCCAACCCAACATCCTGGACCCCCAGAGCCTATCGGTCGCCATAGTGCTATTCGATGAGGAGGTTAGGTCGCAGGGCAAGAACTTATTGATAAAGGGTATTATGAGAATACTAAACACTTACTCGATAATCGTCTCCTTGTTCAACGAGTCCTATCCCGTTGTACCCCAGCAAGCCACTCAGAAACATACTCAAATGTATGCTTAGAAATATGTATGTATATGTTTTTAAACCAATCCCATCTTAATTATTCCCGGTGAGGACTTGTTATTAATAGATAACGCTCGTGTTCTCGACGTTAAGAAGGGTAGGATCATCGAGAACGCGAAAATCCTGATTGATGGGAAATACATTGCTGATATAGGGTCGAGTGGTGAAGTAGATGAGAGCAGGGCGAATAAGGTAATAGACGCCGGCGGCCGCCTGGTTATGCCTGGTTTAATAGACGCACACATGCACTTGTCTGGTTCTCGATCAGGCGACTTAATCAAAGAGCCCCTGCTAGTTAGCTACGAGACTTTCGTAGCCAGGGCGGTTAGAGACCTTGAATCCCTAGCTGAGGCGGGCTTCACGACAGTTGTCGACGCGGGCGGTCTAATAGCCTTGGGATTGAAGCAGGCTGTTGAAGAAGGCACTGTGAACGGGCCGAGGATAGTGGCTGCTGGAGCCCCCTTATCCCAGACTTTCGGCCACGGGGACGTACACTACTTACCCATCGACCTAGTTGACGCGAGGTCCCCCCATAGGTTGAGGCAATTCGCCTCCCTAATATGCGATGGGGTAGACGAGTGTAGGAAGGCGGCGAGGCATGCGCTGAGGATGGGCTCGGACTTCATCAAGATTTTCACGACAGGTGGTGTCATGTCTCAGAGGGATAGGCCAGAGTACACCCAGTTTACATTAGAGGAGATAAAAGCGATTGTAGAGGAGGCTACTGCGGCTGGAAGGTTTGTACACGCACACGCCGAGGGTGATAAAGGTATCGTCAACGCCCTCCAGGCAGGTGTGAAAGTCATAGCCCACGCGGACATGATCGATGAGACAGGTATCCAGTTAGCCATCGAGAAGAAAGCTGTAGTCGTACCAACCCTAGCTGTCTCAGAGCATATTCTAACATATGGGAGGGAGCTGGGCCTACCCGAGTGGGCTCTAGAGAAGGAGAGCTTCCTCTTCAAATACCATGTCGATAGAGCTAGAGCCGCGTGGAGGGCTGGCGTTAAGTTGGCTACGGGAACGGATTTCTGGGGTGGGGTTAAAGCATTCAAGCACGGCGACAACGCCCTGGAAATAGTGCTGTTCGTGGAGAAGATAGGTATGCCAGCGATAGAGGCTTTGAGAGCGGCAACCATAAACGCGGCCGAAGTGGCTGGGCTTGAAGGGCAGACCGGTAGCTTGGAGAAAGGGATGCTCGCTGACCTGATCATCGTTGACGGCAACCCCCTCGAAAACCCAAGGGTACTTCTAGAAAAGGAGAAAATAATGTTCGTGATGAGGGGTGGAGTAGTATTAAAGGACAAGCTACCTAAACAATAATGTTTTCTACCTCAACCTCGATTCAACACCCTCGCTCAATAGGATGCTTGTGGCCAGGGCAGACAACCCTGCCCCTATCATGAACCCGCCTCCGACGAAGAGTGAAGTGACAGCTATAGCCATTACTACGGGGGACAAATGTACTAGTCTCCTCTCCTCTAGTTTTCTGACAAGTATGCTTAGTGTGATGGAGAGCAAGGATAGAACAAGGTTGAATATTATGATGAGGAAGTGGAGGTTCTCCAGGTAGATAGCGAAGGGCTTGACATATGCTAGGAGATCCCCGAGGAATGAGAACCCTATATAGAAAACCCACGCAGACTCCGCAGCAAATAACACCCCAGCCATCAAAAGCGACGTGGATACAACCACCCTGTTTACCAAGAGCTCACCTTAACAATTCCCGAGCTTCTCTGTCTAACCCTGTTTTGATAAGCTTGAGAGGAGTTGAAAAGCTTTTCTACTATCTTCCTCGCTTAGAATCATGATTGTGTCTCTATGGCATGAGAGTAATTGAAGAATGTTAACGCCGTTCATGGATAAGAGGGATGTGATCACCGCCACGAAGCCGGGTGTGGTAATGACTTCATCCGGGCTTACCATTATTATTGCTGAAACACCTACTTTATGGTAGAGTATCCTGTGACCCAAAGTCTCTAAAACCTGGTTGGTGTGCTCCCTGTCGATTATGACCGTTATAGCAGAAGCGCTCTGAATAACCGAGAGGAATCTAGCTCTTCCCCTTAACTCAGCTATTAGCTTTAGGACATCCATGTATGAGTCTAAGCTGACACTCACCACAGTTAAATCTGTTTTCAATTCTAGGCTTGAAGAATTCCAAACAAATTCAACCAATCTCTCGTCGAAACCCCTTAGCTCACCTATCTTTTTCTCGAGCCTCTTCAACACCTTCCTGCAATCCTTGAGGGTTTTAAACTTCGACTCTAATTCTCTCTCCAAGAGCTGGCATACTATTTTAGAGGAGTACAGCTTTTTGAAGATGCTGTACGCCAGGAAGGGGTTTCTGAGAACCTTTAATGCTATTTTGTCTAGAGCATGGTCTTCTCCAGTCAAAACCCAGACCTCTACAGCTCTCGTATCACGGAGTTGTTTGTCGTGAACTTACCTCCAGCCACGTGTAGTATGATCTTTGTCCCCGGCTTAATCATCTCAGCGTTGAAAGCCGTAGGATTGTAGTGTGTGTAGACTACTTCTGAGACAAATAGCTCGTGGTCACCGTAGAGCTTGGAATCCAAGACTTTGCACTCGAGATTAGCGATAGCCTCCTTGACCACAGGCGACTTGACCGCAGTCCCTCTCTCGAACGTTAATTTCAGCTCTTTAAGCTTAGCGGGGCCGCTCAAAGACCCCGCCTTCCAAACCTCTTCAAGCAACTCCCATCCCGGGACAGCTACTACGAGTTCGCCGTATTTTTTCACTAGTTTGTACGTGTATCTTTCAGGCGAGATGGAGACTGCTATATAGAATGGCCTAGCCGAAACCACTGTGATCCAATCGGCGGTCATAACATTGTATTCGCCGGGGTATACCCCCGAGGTCACGAGGTATGTACGCAAGGGGTAAAGCAGTCTGTATGGTCTTACACTCATTTAGATCACTGGTCTAAGATAATATGTCTTAACTGAATTAAGATTTCAAACATATCTCTTTTAAGAGGGGTATCTCCAGTATCTTCCTTCGCGGTAGAAGCCTGCATTCAACTGTCCTCGGTCTCTGCCTTTTACCCGAAACCCATATTGTCCTTGTCGGCGTTGAAATCAAGTCCACAGTTAAGTCCCAGGGCATCAACGGTATCTCCACATCAACTAATTGGAGATCATGTATCGTAGTTGCTACTAAAGTTCTGTCGTCGACTAAGTTGAAATATGATAAGATCGAGTACTCAAGCTCGCTGTAACCCTCACCCTTCCCAAGGCGACCACCCCTGTAGTCTACAACCACGGATCCAGCGATAAAGATGTCGATGAAATCCATTTCTCTAGGGTGGGCTACCACACCATACTTAAACATCCCGCCTATTGTGGAGGCTACTCCGTAAGAGGTTCTAGGAATGTTAATAGGGTCAAGCATGATAAATCCTTTGGATATCCGAGGGGTAGAGACGTAGATTTTGACCCCCTCCTCTAGGAATCTCCTCCTAACAGGAGCTTGAGGAGCATCCGGGTTTACGAAGACTGCTTCTATTCTTTTACCCTTCAACTCGTTGATCAGCCTTGCCGCAGCCTCATCAGCCCCTTTGAAGCTAGGTATCCTCCCGTGGACAGGTCTAGGGAAGACTGCTACACCCCTCTCTTCTAGTAAATCCCACACTCTCCTCCTAAGCCCTTCCCTTAACTCCACAACTTCCTTCGGATAATTTCCCACCTTCATTTAACCCACGTTTCCAGCTAACCAGCTTTCTGGAAATATTTATCGGTTTCAAGGCTTATCTAAGACTACGATATTACCTCCTTCTTCAACATAGGATACAAGCATAGCCTCAGTATTATACTTCACGGTAACCCTCGCATTTTTGTCTATCGCTATGAAACCCATGTTGCCGGGGCCGTATCTTCTCGTAGCCTCCTTGATAATTATGGTTGCCCCCTCTTCTAGGCTCAAACCCTTCTCCACCAATTCGTCGAGCCTTCTACACGGCATCTCCCTGATGATCACCTCACCATATCCAGTCGCGCTACAAGCTGTATGAACCCCGCTGTAGAAGCCAGCGCCTGGGATTGGTGTGTCCCCGACTCTTCCCGGTAGCTTCAGGGAGACGCCGCCCGTGCTTGTCGCCGCGGCTAGAACCCCATTGTCGTCTACCGCCACAGCACCAACAGTGTCACCGGGTGTGAAGGGGTTTGACACCGTTTCTCTAAGATACTTAATTCTCTCAATTAGGGAGGCTATCCTCTCGTAGTATCCGTCTTTAACCTCGCCTCCCAGGATTTTTCTAACACCCTCTCTATACCTCTCGTAGACATGCCTAGGAGGCGGTGGTAAAGGTGGGATGCCTATCATCAAACCCAGCTCGTCGGCGCTCTCGCCTGCGAGTATGATGTGAGGCGTGTTCTCGGCTACATACTTCGCGAGGACAATAGGGTTCCTGATCTTCTTAACAGCCGCTACCGCGCCAATTAAGCCCGTGCTAGACATTAGGCCGGCATCAAGGCTTCTACCCCCAGCTAAATCTAAAACGCTACCCACACCAGCATTCAAGTACCCCGAGTCCTCCATGCATTTAACAGCTTCAACGACTGCTTCCACAGCATTATTGGTTTTCTCGAGGACCGTTTTTCCGTGTAGAGCACAGTTTTTCACAGCCTCCATGGATTTAAGGCGTATAGGGGACTCACGCCAGGAGCCGGCACCGCCGTGGAGAATAATCCTCCTCACGTAACCACCTCACACAAGGGTAGATATTGAAGACGCGAATTTAAAACACTTCATAGATAAACCTAATACTATACATGAAAAAGATGATTATCGCATTTTCTGATTCAAAATATTTATAAGGTTTAATTTTTAAGATCTTTATTGAGGGCGGAGTTTTCACGATGGGGTGTAAGATTGTCAAGTGAAGAGTATTGCTCAATTTACGATATAAGGTTTCTCATGAACAGGAAAATATCTATACGCCCCACTCTGATGAAAACCCTGAGAACAGTTCTCGAGTTGAAGAAAGTTACAGCGGATGTAGTCGCCCAGAGGACTAATAGACCTAGAACCATCGAGTCAAAATACTTATCAGAGCTCAATAGGATGGGTATTGTGGCGAAGATCAGAGAGGGGCGTAAAGTATACTACATTGAGGCTATAACAGCTGTGAAGGATGCTATAGCAAAGTTCGGGCCTGATGTCAAGGTGGAGGAACTAGCCCACCAGATCAGTATGCCCGCAGATATTGTTAGGTTTATTGTCGAAAAAGCTAAGACCGGCAAGCTTTAGCCAGGTATCTTTATCACCACTTCTCTTTTCAAGCTGGTTGACCCAGAATTGAATACCAGGCTTACTTTAACCTCCTCCAACCTCCCTGTACCCCCCTCCAAGCCCGCGGCGAAGGCTTCGATGAGCTTGCTTAAAATCGTCGTCCTCGTGGGGAGAGGGTTTGAGGCCAGATACCTGTCTATGACGAACACCGCGTACTCGTCTACTCTCAGCGAGATTACTCGTTTCCTCTGCTTCAGGTTTAAAGTTAT
>WYEE01000027.1 GCA_009904025.1 Thermogladius sp.
GATAGCGGTCGGGTCCGGCAGGATCAACCGGAGTTAGCCGCAAGGCGGGAGACATGCTACCTCGTGCGCCGCGCCACCCCACCCCCGTCGGATCCAAGGCTCCAGGGGTTAAAGCCCCTGGTTAACTTGGATCCCCACTAAGTAAGTGTGAACCCAGCATAACTATCTTTATCTGAGGGAGTTATAAACCTTACCGCCCTTGATCAATGCCTTAGCTAATTGAAGATGTCCCCGCGGCAGGAGGCCGGCTCCTCACACCCTGGGTTAAACCAGCGTAGGAACCGCGCCGCCGCCGGGTGCCGCGGGGTGTCTAACACTATGCCTACTAAACCTAATTAAGATTAGGGAGCCCTAGGCGGGTTGAGCCGCCTACAACCACTAGACCCTCCTCCACAACCACCCACAGCACCACCAACCACCAGCCCTACCGAACCAGCAGGATCCCCCCGCGGCGCTGACCCACCGGAAAACCGGGTAGGCAAGGCAGTATTAGTAGAGCCCCTTAGAAGAGAGGGATACTACTGTAGCCCGGGGTCTAATCTCCAGCCGGGTTTTTACTCGTGAAGTTTCAGAGGAAAAATATTTTACTTCCGAAGCCTCTTGACCACGAGGTAGGCTGCTACACCTAGGACGGGGATAGGCGCTGTGATAGCCAGGTAGAGTAGGCTGTAACCACCCTGGGGCTCGAGAACTGGATTGCCCTGCCCCCCGTCTAGCTTTGGAGTTGACGCGTTATCAACACGCCATATTCCTACTATTACTGGGGGTACTGGTTCGAATTTGAAAGGACAATATGGACCCTCATAGATATCGATGTACAATGGTATGTCCTCGGGCATGTACTTCCTTATGGAGTCCGCCAACTCGACGACATGTCTCTCTATTATTGCCCGGCACTTATCGTAGGAAGGTTGAACGCCTATCTCAAGGAAGATTGGGTTGGGGAGGCCGTCGACCGAAATACCATCTCCAAGAACATCCATGTAGCAGAGACAACTAGAGTTCGCCAAGTCATTTGCTAGCGAGTCAGCTGCTTCATTTAACGACCTCCATAAACCGTTACTGGGATCTGGGACTTCCCTAGGGAGGCTTGAAATCCCGGTATGGAGGTATAGCTGGAGTAGGTCGAACAACCTCTCGTCTACTACTAATATTGTTTCATCTAAGCCGCCGAACACCTCGCCTACTGCCTCCGCTACTTTGTCTATTGGTTTACCCGATAAGTTCACCACGTACTCTATCCTCTCAACCCTGAGATCTACATCTCTTAACCCGCTTGCTTCAAGCCTCTCCCTGAGGGCGTCAAGACCACCACGCATGTCGGCCACCGAGAGGGAGGCCTGGACATGGAGATCCATGAATAACCTCTGGAGGGGTACACTCCAATTACTCACGAGAACTACATAGATATTCCTGTATGAGAAGAGCACATTAGGGTTTACAACCGCGATGACTACAGTTGCTTTACCATAATGATACTCGTATACGGTCTCCACCCCCATTGAGAACACGCGGGGACTAGCAGTCAGACCCTGCTCTACACTACTCTGCCCGTAAACCACTGGGAGGGTTGCCCCAGCTAGGACTACTGCTAGCGCTAACAGCGCTATAAAAGTGGTTCTCAAACACACCCTCCCTTTTTTTGTTATGTTATTTTGAAGGGTAAAAACCTTACCGCCCTACAATCAGTCGCGTATCCATATTTGTAATAGGTTTAATTTGCATCTCCAACCCTCTATGTTTGTTCCAAGACTGTATTTAAGTCATTTACCGCAGAGAGGCGCATCCCCTATGCTCTGCTCCCCGGATCTATATTTCCACCACTGAGCCTCTTGCCAGCTTGGTCTCTTGAAATCCTATACAGCGTATTTTTCCCTTTGGCTACTCTAAGAAGGTGGTGACTAACGAACATGCCCTGCAAGCGTCACTCTTACCCCGGTTTTAGACCCCCTAATTCAAGTTGAATCTCGTAATGCCGTGAAAAAGTTTTCTCCAATACTGGGTAGCCTGCCAAACCCTTCTAATCCTTGAAGAGCTCTTCCAGGCTTCAGACCGCACATGAGTAGAGTAGGCTTGTATATCACATCCGCTGAGTGCTGGCTTGAGAGAGATTTACTGATTTGCCTAGCACTCCCGCCCCATTATCTCTACTAGAAAAACTGAACACTTAATTAAATCAGCCATGACACCAACTTTCTGAACCTCCGATAAAAACTATTGGGGGCTTTGATCTACTAGTAGAATTCCTGCTCTCTCCCTTAAGTATTTGACTCCAGGTGTGGGGTGGTCTCAGGTTGTCGACTCTGCTAGAGGCCTCTGCACGGGTAGTTTGAGAGGCCATGTCGGGTTCTTGTCCTCCTCTAAACTCCTTGTGATGGATATGTAGATAATCAGGTCAACTATGTTTATGTCCATGCAATATCACCGGTGATATATATTTTAGAATGCCTTTTTATACGTTTGGGCTGGTTTATGTTATTGTACAATTTTTGTTTTGTTAATATATAGAACCAGGTCTAACAGGGTTTTCAAGGTTTCCACCGAGTAGTCTGGGCGGCAGGAAGCGTAGTCGTAGTCATACCCGTTCCTGTCGACGAGGATGAAGGGCACGCCCGCGGCGTGGGAGGCCTGGCAGTCGACCTCCCTGTCCCCAACGTAGACTGCCTCCCCCGGTCTAACACCCAGCTTGCTTAGAGCGTTGACCACGACGTCCGGCTGAGGCTTGCCCCTCACACCATCAGTAACACCTGAGACAGCGTCGAAGAAGTCTATTAGCTTGAAGTAGCTCAAGTACTCTAGGATCCTCTCAACCCTGCTCGAGGAGGCTACAGCGAGTTTAAACCCTCTAGCCTTCAACCCGGCTAAAGCTGGTGGAGCATCCTCGAAGACCCTTATCATCCTCCTCCAGTTCTCCTCCACAATCCTAGACCTCACCCTCATAAGCTCCATGTACTTATCACGGCTCAAACCCTTGAAGACCAGCTGGTGGAACTCGTCTAAGGGCCTCCCAATACTCCTCCTCACAAGCTCCGCGTCAACGCCGACGCCTACTATGCGGGAGGCCTCTGTGAAGCTCCACGTTATGAACTCCTCTGTATCCAGGATCGTGCCATCCATGTCTAGGAGGACTGCTCTAATCAAATCTTCCCCTCCTCAACCAGCTCAGCCAGCCTCACAATAGCTCTACCAGCCGGCTCGTTTATAACGAGGCGGGCCTTGGACTTCAACTCCTCGTCAGCGTCACCTGTCGCCACACCCAGGCCGACCGCCTGTATCAAATCCCCATCCATCTCGCTGTCGCCTACAGCCGCAGCCTCCTCAGGGCTGAAGCCGAGTCTGCCCAGCACGAGCCTAACAGCCCTACCCTTGTCGACATCCCTCGGGGTCAGGTGGATAGCGTACTTGCTGTAGCCGACTCTAACCCACGGGTACCTGGGCTCCACGTATTCTTTAACCAGCTTGTAGACCTCCCCACCACTGCTGGCATCCCCCACCCGGAGAGCGTAGTCGTAGAGTTTGAATCTGTTCTGCCAGGAGTCTAAGACAAGCCCCTTAAACCTCGACAACACGTCCACGTAGGCCTCCCTCGCCGACCTCTCCGGCAACTCTATTAAACCGAGCTCCTCGCTGTAAACCAGGGCGCCGGTCTCAGCTATAGCAGGCCCGTTCAAGCCAAGGTACCTGTGCAAGCCCACCACCACGGGTAGAGCGTTGCTGGAGACGATGCTGACCATAACACCCCTCGCCACAAGCCTCCTCAGAGCCTCAACAGCCTCGAGGCTCAGCCTATAGGTTTTCCTGGACTCGGTGAGAGTACCATCCAGGTCGGTGAAGATGATCCTGACCCTCGCCACAGGAACACCACCCTTGTTTAAAAATATAAAACTCATTATAAAACCGGTTCAGTAGACATACAAGTATATACGCTTGAAGATCAGATAAGAGCTCGAATGAAGGCTGCGCGGGGCAACCCCCGTAGTTAAGAGAGGTTTGGCGAGACCTCGTCGGCCCGGGAGAGGTGTATCTTCCAGGGATTCGCGTGGAGTAGAGAATAAAAGATTAAATTTCCCCCCCTACGGCGAAAACATCTCGGGATTTTCGTAGAGGCGCCTCTAAATCTAATGGACTGGTTCTAAAAGGGACTAAACGCCTTCGGCGGTTCCTCTTGCCCCAAATCATCGCCGGAGTAGTGTCTATTCCACTTATCCTAATCCTATTCCTCACCTTGGCGAATGAGCTTGGAAGGGTGAGGCCATAAACCTCGGCTTTATCGTCAGGGCGTTGGGGTTTAAGGGAAGTATGAGAGCCATGCCTCTGTACCCGATGTATTTCATGATAATGTCGGAGACACCCCAGGCCATTTCAGCATTGTGCCCTGGGTCTAGAAACATTAGTGCAAGCCTACCACTCTCCCCAAGCGGTCTGGTAAGTGTATCCAAGACGTCAACGGCTTTAAGCTTGGAGAGGGAGAGGTATTCTACGTAGACGACGACTAAGCTACCCTCGGCGACAGCAGGGAGGCTAGTTAGGCTATCTAGCTTGTACACCCGGTTAAACCCTAACTAGGGGGCCGGCCTCAATGTAGCCCGAGGCCTGGCCGATAAGGCATCCACGTGGAGATTGGTGCCCAGGCGCTAGTAGGCCCTTCATACTAAATTTCACGGGGTTATGCTTGGTGTTCGCGGAGTAGTTTAAAGGAGTATACGCCGCCGCCGGGATTTGAACCCGGGTCACGGGCTCGACAGGCCCGCATACTAGACCGGGCTATACTACGGCGGCCCCGTAGATTTGGATACTGCAGAGAGGGCTTTTAAAGGATTATTCAAGGGATGTAAGCCGGCTTCTCATCTAGCTTCAGGGCACCCGACTCTATTTTAGCCTTCAGCCTGTACAACACCATCTTGTCGTCCGGGCTCGCCCTAGGGGGGTGGGGTACTCTGAGCTCTCCCCCGCAGTAGGGGCATCTATCGCTTGCTAGAGTGTACCTCCCGCACCTAACGCATTTCCTCATAAGCCACTTCAAGACCTAGCACTCTCAACCCTAGCCTCTACACCCAGCTCCCCGGCGATCTTCAAACTCTTCTCCAACGCCTTATCCAACACAGACTCAGCGGTTTTATAGTCTTTTGCCTCGACCTCCACAATGTACCTAGGGGACCCGGCCGTGTAAACCCTGCTTTTTAAACCGAGGCTGGAGATCTCTTTTTCAAGCTCTTCGAGAACCTTCTTTATCCTCGAGACACCGTCTCTCTCAAGGCTCCTCAGCAATATGATCCTCCTTATGGAAACCCTCTTAGGCTTCACATGCTTTAAAGCCTCCTCCAAAAGGGGTTTAACCCATTTCTCCGGCACGCCTGCCTTAACCAAGACGTCCCCGCCCTTGCTCACAGCCTCCTCCAGCGCTGTCAAGGGCTCACCGTATTGGTCTTCAAGCCTCCACACCACATCCCTGTAGGCCTCCTGGATATCCCAACCCATTTGTTTAGCGACGTTCTCCACTATCTTCGCACCACGTAGAAACCTCTTCCACCACATCATCTTCCTACGCTTATCCCCCTCGGAAACCCTTTTCAATGAGACGTCTACTTCACCCTTCCTCCTGTCAACTCTAATGACTTTGACGACTATTTTCTCACCCTCGTACATGACCTCGTGGAGATCCTTAATCCACTTGCTCGAGGCCTCGCTCCACGGTAGGTACGCTTTAAAATCACCGTACTCGTCTAGCGTCACGTAAGCCCCATAGTCGAAAATCTCCTTCACTGTGGCGACAACAAACTCCCCCACGTCAGGCAGATCTTTCCTGGGAAGCACCACTACAAGGTCACCTCACTAAACTGGTATAGTGCTAGCAGGTAATAATTGTTGAAAGTCGAGGAGGTACCCACCACTGTGTCGAGCGTTATGAGAGTCGTGTTGACAAGCCTGAAGAACCTTAGAGGGCCTGCTCTCAAAGCCTGGGGTGAGTAGATGTCGTTGGAGACAGGGTATCCGAGGGAGCTCGCTGCATACGTGGCTAACTCGGCTACAAGCGAGGATGCAGCCCTGCTAGTCCAGGCTAGAGGGGTGTTGATGAAGTAGGTTGCCTTACTGTAGTCTATATAGTCAGTGAGGGACTGGTTGGAGAGAGCTACGTATATTGGGATCCTAGCTATATCACCGAGAGGCTGGTAGGTGACGGCCCCTGTCTGGTAGTTTACGAGTACAGCCCTACCCAAATGGGTCTGGTTGGACCCGTAGAGCGTGTGTTCCACGCTGATGGCCTCGCCAACTATCACATACGCTCTAGTAATATTGTACTCCAGCATCAACCTCCTAATTATCCCCGCGGCAGTCGCCTCATCGCTGATCATAATCCACGAGGTAAGCCTCCACCCTTCGGCTGGGCCGTTGGCCCCCGCCAACGTCACAAAGCCTCTCCCCATGTACCCGAGGACATAGTATGAGTAACCCCAGTAGACTACTACAAGAGATTCACCCTGTGTAGTATTAGAGATGGAGGTTAGTAATTGCGGGAGGCCTGAGAACCCTGCTGCCGTCGAGTTCAGGTACGTTAGAGGTATGTCGAGGGATATGATGCTTGGGAGGCTGAGGCTTATAGCCCTAGATGAAACCGCGTTACCTCCTATAAGCGCTGAAAGTATTAGAAGCGAGAGCAAGAGTGAGGAAACCCTGCTGAGACCACCCTTGAAGAGCCTCACCCCCTCGAGTATTCTAACCATTACAAAAGCGGCTAGGATTGATGAGAACACTATTGCATACAGCTCGGCGACAACGTTAACGTATGCTAGTATAATCGATATAACCGACGCTGCCAGGAGGATCGCCCTTGTAAAAGACTCGAGTGTGGGCAAACCCCTAGCCGACCTCAACAAGACGAGGAAGGCTAGCACTAGGAGTAAGCCTGGAACACCCAGGTCGAACATCGGGTTGTACTGTTTATAGTAGACCTCCCCCACACCAGGCATCTCGAAGACCAGGCCTAGGAGAGCGGACACGGCAACAAAGAGTATTAGGGTCGATGCGACGGCAATTAATTTAAGCGATGATCTACCAAGACCCAGCCTCGCGGATACAAGCCAGCCTGCGATGGAGCCCGCTAGGAAGCCTACAGCCGTTACATGCCAGAAGGTGATATACCTGTAGCCTACTACTATAGCTGAAACCAGCGTCAACAATACTACGAGCGAAGGCGAGAACTCCACCCAACTCGGTTTACCAGCTATAACCAGCACGCTTAAAGCCATGCTGTATGCTACGAGCACAACCCATGTACTCCCATTGAGAATCCACGATAAGCCCAGTACAAGGCCTGCTAGAACGCTTAATACCGGGTTTCTCCTCTCGTAAGCCATAGAGGCTAGTAGAACACCTAATAGTACGAGAGGGATGTAGAGCCAGGGGCCGAGCATACCTTGCTTAAACCAGTATATAAAGCCAGGGGTGGTTGCTATGAGGAGGACCGCTAAACCCGATGCGTAGAAATCCCTAGACCAATAGTAGGATAAAACCCCGGCGAGTACGAGTAGCAGGATACCGCTTACTATGGGTGCGATGTCGAGTTGCTTAAAGCCCAACTGCCTTAGCAGGAGGTCGCCTAGAACATCATACTGCCTCAAGTCAAGGGGGGAGATAATAGAGAGGGCTTTGTCAAAAGGGTAGCCAGCGTATTCGGCTATATACATGTGAAACCAAGATACATCGCTCGGCATATTGTACTTCAACGTATAGAGGCCTAGTAGAAGATAGGAGGCTATGCCTAACGCGAACAGAAACCCCCCTACCATCAGCTTCCTACTC
>WYEE01000028.1 GCA_009904025.1 Thermogladius sp.
GGTTCAAGAGAAGCCCTCCACTTAGGGTCATCGTTTCAGGGAATACTATTATCTCCGGTAAAACCTTGTTCAAGCCGAGGAGTAAAATGGGCTATTTGAAGGTCTTTGACAGGAGCATAGCTATCACGCCTCGACTGGCTAGAACATTGATAAACTTGTCTGCTATACGGGAAGGCGGTGTCCTACTAGATCCCTTTGTCGGAACTGGTACGATTATACTTGAAGCCCGCTCAATGGGCTTTATTGGTATAGGTGTTGACATAGACTGGTCTATTATCCAAGGCTTCAACAGGAACCTCGTATACAACCGTATACCCTCTATCCCTGTTTTATCGGACAGCTTAAGGGCGTCTTTTCTCAACGTAGACTCAATTGTAACAGACCCGCCATACGGTAGGGGGGCTAGCACAAGAGGCATTGAAGTAAAGGAGTTGGTCGAGGCTTTCTTAAACAGGGCCTTAGACAGCGTTAACAGGAGTGGCAGGGTAGTGTTCATGACACCGGTAGAGGTCGAGGAGGATGTAGACAATATAATCGCGAGTAGCGGGGGCTATGTTAAGAGCAAGCATTATATGTATGTTCACAGTAGTTTAGGTAGAGTAATATACGTGGTTGCACCGGTTTGAACGCTAGGATCGTCTTCCTCGGCACAGGCGCGGCGATACCGATCTACAGGGGTCTACCCTGCATGGCTCTCAAAGTAGACTCAACAATCTATTTGATAGATGTGGGTGAAGGTTGCCAACACAGACTATTCAAGACGGGTTTGAGCCCGCTTAAAGTGAGAACAATCTTCATAACCCATGGACATGGCGACCATTTCCTAGGGCTCTTCGGTTTGATCCAGACTATGAACCTGCTTGAGAGAAACAATGCGTTGAATATCGTGGCTCCAGACCCCTTGTCTACTCTGATAGGCAGGGTTCTCGAAAGCATGATGGGGAGAGTTGGGTTCGAGGTTAAAGTGAATGCTAGCAGGGTTGGGGAAGTCTACAAAGACGAATATATAGAGGTAACCCCCTACCCTGTATGCCATACAATTGAAACCCACGGCTATCTCATAAAACTCGCCTCCAAGACAATAAGCTACACAGGCGATACCGCCCCTTGTGAGACTATAAGAGAATACTCTAGGAAGGCCAGCATTCTAGTACACGAGGCCACATTCACCAGCGAATACGCAAGTGAAGCGTGGAAGCAAGGGCACTCGACAGCCAGAGATGCTGCTTTGACAGCAAGCGAGGCTAACGTCGAGCTACTGGTTTTAACCCATCTAAGCTCGAGATACAAGGATGATTATGTTCTACTAGCCGACGCGTATCGTTTCTTCAAGAGAACAATCCCGGCGAGAGATTACATGACTCTCATACTGTGAAAGAGTTGGAGAGATCGGCTGCCTCCTAATCGCTGACGTAATATTTTCACCCTGGTATTAGCCTATTTAAAGAGATGGGTTTTATTACATTAAATAATCATTTTAAAAAATAGGATAGTACGTTGCCCTAAGATTAGCAATCCGTTTAATCAACTTTGTCAATTAATATATCCCTCTATCTTAAGCTTCGGTAATACCTGCTTATTATTCATTGGTGCTACTTAATGCCAATTAAATACGTGTGTAGCAACTGCGGAGAAATAATCTTCGAGTTCAAGTATGTTGGGCAAGATTATTACGGTATACCCACACCAAGAGAAATATACAACTTGTACGGCGGGATATGCCCCCACTGCCATAAAGAGCTTAAGCTCCCGTCGGTTGAGGACATTGAAATCAGGCCTAGGCTTCACGTCTACTCTCTGGGCAAGATGCCTGTTAGCATCCCCACTAGAGCTACTAGCGAGTTAGCCCAAAGTAGAGCTTGATTGCTTCAAAGTCGTTTTCGCTGAGAGTGTTTTTGTATTCTCTAAGTTTCCGCTTAACCAGGTCTACTTTGACTCCAAGCCTCTCTCTAATCATATCCGAGTACTTGTACCTGTATAGAAGAAATGAGACTACTTGAGCTAAGCCTGAGGGTTTGCCGACACTGCTGGCTGACTCCCAGTCGATGATCCTAACGCTGTCCCCGCAGATCATTATGTGCGTCCCCGGCCTATTCAGCTCCCTGTGATACAAGCCTTTTTTATCGAGGATGTAAATTGCGTCGAAGACTTTAGAGATGAGTATCTTCAATTCCTCCAAGCCCCCCTCTTCTAACACCTTGGTTAAAACCTGGGTGAACGGCTGGCACCGCGACGGGTTCAAATACTCCATGAATATGAAGTCGGCGTCATACCAGAATACCTTAGGGGCTACTCCAAGCTTGCTCGCCTCACTAAGCATTAGAGCCTCCCTGATCAAACTCTCCCTCCTGCTGTCAAGCCTCCTCACCTTGAGCGCTCCAAGCCCGTAATCCCTGTTCTCGGCTAACACTACTATCGAGGAGTATCCTTTACCGAGAACTCTCATACAGAGGAACAACATGCCCTCCTCGACTAAGCTAGTGAAGCCTGCGTCGACAAGCTTCTTCAACCTCTCGTCAAGCTCCCTGCATTGAACGTGCGGGAAACAGAGGACTCTTGACACGTAATTGTCGGGCCTATTCAACTCGTGCACTCGAGAAGCCAAGGCTCTATTTTCCTCGTTAAATCCTTCAACACGTTGAAACCGTACTTTGAAGCCAAGGCCTCAATATTCCCTCTTGTAACCCTGTAGATAACCGGCTTACTGTTCTTGAAGTGGGGTGAGACGAGGTACTCGTTATACCGGGTTGCCAGGAGGTCGAGGGAATTCCTAGCGCTCCTCCTTGAAATAGACATCAGCTTCCCCTCCCTACTCAACCATATCTTAACTGATTTACCCGCATGCTTTCTCGTGAAGTCGATGACTCTATTTAAATCCGTGAAAGGCGGCCCCTCGTATAGTTTGTAAGCAGGTTTCTCGCACTCATCCAGCTCCAAGACTACAACTCCCCTCTTGGACTCGTCTGTCCAGACCGTCGAGTAGTAGACGTTGAAATCGTGGTTAACAAGGAATTTGACACAGCGATCCCTAATCCTATCTAGCTCCCCCCATATAACCTCGGGAGGGAGCCTTGTGCTAGCCTCGACTTCAACCAGTATTACACATCTCTCGTCAATAGTCTCAGCGATGTCAGCGGGCTCCCCCTCGCCCACATCCTCGAAGTACCTGAGACTAGGCTTCTCTAGAAAGCATTTAGCTGAAAGTATAAACGTTGAGAGCTTTTCAATGCTAACAGCTGCTGTCACATTCCTAGAGGGGTCCACGGGGTCAGGCATGTATATGATGCTCTCAGGGTATTTCTCCACCAGCCTCCTAACCACATCTCTAAACAAGGCTTCGTCCCCCAGAGTGTTAACGTAGACAGGTGGCCTCCACTCGGATGCTGCCTTCAACGTGTTCAAGAAGCCGCCGTACTTTATTACAAGCAGTTCAGCCGCGTAACCTGAGAAACCTTTAGTCTTGACCTCGGCCCCGTAGACGCCGACCGTCTTCATGAACTTCTTCAACAACCTTACATCGTTGTTCAAACCGTTCTTCAAGTGTTCTACAACAAACTGCGTGTGGAAGGGGGTTCTATCAACGGCTGTCCTTATGTTCACAGGGGACTTCAGCTTGAAGGCGGGAACTATATCCGCCTCCACGTCGTCGACGACCACCCTTACATAAGGGTGTTCGGCATATCTTACTTCAACCCTCCCAATGTTCTCCACGGCTTCTTTTATCAGCTGGAATCCCCTCTCCTTTACATCGCTCACGCTCCACTCCTCAGGGTATAAGACGAAGACGTCTAGATCCCTGTCCCCTCTAAGCCAGGTTTCGTGGGCAATACTACCCTGGAGGGTTACCTCCGCTCTGACACCGACGCGATGTAAGTGTTTTTCAAGGGCATCCCTGATCTTTTCAAAGACCTGTAGAATCTTTTTTCTCTCCTCTTCTATGGGGGTTATCTCTCGTAGAACAGAGCCCAGTAACTCATCTATCCCCGTCACTTTCCAAGCTCGACCTCGCAGACATCTCGGTATATAGGGCCTCTAGGTGTGAGGAAACTCTCCTTTAAAACAACTTTATCGGCTCTGAAAACGCCGAAATCCATATTCCTCGCGGCAACTATCAGCCTCGTGAGCTCCGATATCTTCCTGCCGCTCCTAACTCTGGCGAGCGTGATATGCGGGATAAACTCCTCTCTATCAGGCTGTAAACCAATCTTCCTCAGCAACCCCTCGTAGAATTCATGTATCTTACCGAGCTCGCTCGAACCCTCCGCGACACCCGCCCACACCACTCTCGGCTTCTCGACGCTAGGGAAAGCCCCTACACCTGTGACGTGGACTGTGAAAGCTTGCTGCTTCAGGCTCTTGACGATATCGCAAACTCTGGAGACAGTCTCTTCCCCCACCTCCCCGATGAACCTGATCGTCACGTGGAGATTTTCCTCCTCCACAGGCTTCACGTCTGCGCCGGTGGCAACTATGTCTCCTATGAACTTCACTAGGTTGGCTACAACCTGCCTATCAGTTATGTCAACAGCTATGAAAATCCTGTGGAGCGGCATTCTCTAACACCTTCCTCAGGTTATCAGCGATAAATACAGGGTAGGATATATTCGTCTCTTATAAAATTATTTGCGTGAACGTGGTGGCTCATGCTACTGATTTTACTCGCAGGCATGCCCGGGTCGGGGAAGAGCATAGTGGCTAAGGCGGCTTCCGAGGCTGGTCTACCCGTCGTCAACATGGGTGATGTCGTTAGAGAGGAGACCCTAAGGAGATACGGGGAGATTACGCCGGCTCTAATGTTGAAAACATCAATCGAGCTGAGAGCGGAATACGGGGAGGACTATATTGCGGTCAAGACTATTGAGAGGATACCGAGGAACGCTAGGATCGTTGTTGTAGACGGTGTGAGGAGCTTAGTAGAGGTTGAGGCTTTTAGGAGGCTAGGGAAACCCGTGATCCTGGCTGTCCACGCCTCCCCGAAAACCAGGTTTGAGAGGCTTTTAAAGAGGAGTAGGCCTGGCGACCCAAAGAGCTTGGATGAGTTCAATAAGAGGGATGAAATAGAGTTGAAGCTGGGCGTTGGCTCTGTGATAGCGCTAGCCGACTACGTCATCGTCAACGAGAGTAGTGTAGAGGAAGTACTTAAGGAGGCTAAGAGGATCATTGAAAAGGTGGTCTCGAATGCTGAAGATAATTGTTGAAGCCGAGGTACGTCCCACAGAGGAAGTGGAGAAAGTTAAGAGGGCGGTCGGGAGCTTCTACAAGGGGGAGGTCATCGTAGAGGAGGTGCGTGAAGGGTGGTTTATCGTGAGAGGGGTATCCAACAACATAGAGGATTTGAAACCGCTGAGGGATAAGGCGAGGGCTGAGGGGGTTGAGCCTGCCCTACGAGGCTACCTTCTGAAGAATATGAAGGGCGACACCACGTCACTACTCCTGCACAAGCAGGCGGCTTACGCCGGCAGGATATCCCTTATAGACACACCCAAAGAATCCCCTCTAGGCCCCATCACCATATCTATTGAATCAGACGACCTGTACGAAGCGATAAACTACCTAACCGGCTCCTAGCAGTTCACAACACCCTCAGCAATCCCGAGAATCTATCCAAGTAGGAGCAACACAGGATTATTTACGCCTCCCGTACTCCAAGACGCCCTACTCGATAGGATTCAAGCCTTCACTCCTCGATGATAGATTGCCTCGAAGGGTTGAAACTTATATTAGATTCGTTTAAAAATCGTGTTGTAATTAATGGAGGATAGGGGCCGTCGTCTAGCCTGGCTAGGATGCCGGCCTGGGGGGATACCCCGCCTAGCCGGGTTATCCTGGAGCGCCGGTGGTCCCGGGTTCAAATCCCGGCGGCCCCATACACCCTAGCTCTTCACTTTGCTTAGGAATCTCTCCTTGTCTACAATGTACCTCTCGTGTTGCCCTCTCCCAATAACCTCGTTCCCGTAAAGGGCTTCAACTTCGAAGAGAACCCTCCTACCCTCGAAACCGATGATCCTTGATTTAACTACTACTTTGCCTCCAACCGGCGCAGGCTTCAGATGCCTTACGTTAACCATTGTTCCAACAGTAGTGTACTGGGGTGGGAGGAACTTCTGGACGCAGTCTAGGCTCGTCTTCTCCATGAAGGCTATCATGCTTGGCGTGGATAAAACAAAGACAGAGCCTGATCCTATGTGCGACGCTGTGTGCTTCTCCTCTACAATGAACTCCTCACTACACTCCTCCCCAACCTTAACCTCGATGCTCACTAGAACCCCCTTGCTTCTCCAGGTACCATTTAACCCTGCTCTTCCATAACGAGGGAGGGGTCCAGAGAATCCAGGCTGGTATCGCCTTGATAAGCTCGTACGCCTCCTCCCACGACTCGAGCCCTAGTTTACGGGCCAGCTCGTCGAGGCCCATCGGCGCCTTCAAGTACTCTCTCAACACGGATAAGGTTTTCTCGTTCACCTCAACCTCCTTGCCACCCACTTTAACCACGAATACAGCCTCCTCGCTCATACCGTAAACACCTATTGTTTTGAGAGTTTGAACGGATTTTATAATCTTTAATCTTATAATCAGGATCAGATGATGATGCGTTCCAGCACAGATGTGTGAAGAGCTCCCTACGCCCCACTGAATCTAATACTTCGAGATCTTCTGTAATCTACCCGGCGAGGGCTCGTACAACTCCCCCGACCTCTTGAGCTGTTGTATCGTCTCGTAGGCGAACTCTTTCTCGAAGCCCTTCTCTCTAGCCATCTTTATCAACTGGCTTATCTCTATTTCAGGCGTCTGCTCGAAAACCTCGTTCAGGAACTTCATGAACTCCCGTATCTTCTCGCGCTTACTCCTCGACACGCCTGTCTCGAGGACGTCTATGTCAATGGTCTTAGACTCGATGTCGAACCCTACTCTCCTCAGAGTAGTGTACATTAGCCTGATAGCCTCCTCCACGTCCTCTATTGTAACCTTGTCTCTCAAAGCCATCTTAGCGTGGGCCTCCGCCAGCCTTATAAGACCCTCAAGCTGCCTGGGTGTGATAGCGATGGGTGGGGGAGACTTCGCTTCCTCACCCCTGATACCGCTCCTCCTCATGGCCACGTAGAACTCCTCTATCAGCTTCATCGCCTCAGGCGTGAGCTGGGGCCTAACATACTTCCTAGCGTAGCTGACATACTTCTTAAGCAACTGGGGGTCTATGAAGGGTTTAGCCTTCTCTATGTCGCTGTGAACGCCTATTATATGCCTGGCCAGCCTCCTATCCTTCCCCTCGCTCGGTATATCCTGTATCACGAAGATGAGGTCGAACCTCGAGAGTATAGTTGGGGGTAAGTCTATGTTCTTGCTTATTGGTTGAGTTAAATCGTAGCGGCCGAACCTCGGGTTGCCGGCGGCCAGGACGCTCGCCCTCGCGTTCAGCCTAGCCACTATACCGGCCTTAGCTATGCTTACAGTCTGCTGCTCCAGGGCTTCGTGTATGGCGCTCCTATCCTCCTCCCTCATCTTATCTATCTCGTCTATAGCGGCCACCCCGCCGTCTGCTATTACCATGGCGCCCGCCTCTAGATAGTACTCTCCGGTTGTTTTATCTCTCAGAACCGTCGCCGTTAAACCAGCCGCGGTAGACCCCTTCCCGCTGGTGTAGAGCCCTCTAGGAGCCAGCCTCGCAGTATACTGTAGGAGCTGGGATTTCGCTGTACCTGGGTCGCCGACTAGGAGGACGTGGATGTCCCCCCTAATCCTCGTCCCGTCGAACATTAACTTCGGGACGCCGCCGAAGAGGAGCAGGGCTAT
>WYEE01000068.1 GCA_009904025.1 Thermogladius sp.
CGATAATGGCTAGTTTACCGCCGTTTTCAATAAATCTTACACCTGCCATTACTTTAGGTCCCATGCTACCTGGCTTGAAGTGCCCTTCCGCGTAGTATTTTTTCGCCTCGCTCACCGTAAGGACGTCGAGAGGTTTCGCGTCTGGTTTACCGTAGTTCAAGTACACCTTCTCAACGTCGGTCAGGATCAACAGGATGCTGGCTCCAAGAGCTGTAGCCATCCTCTCCGCGCCTAAATCCTTGTCTATGACCCCCTCCACGCCGTGCAAGACCCCGTTTTCATCCTTGTAGACTGGGATCCCGCCGCCGCCATCTGCGATCACTATGAAGCCGTTGTCGAGCAGTGTTTTAACAGCCTCTATCTCCACTTGAATAAACGGATCCGGTGAGGGGACCACTCTCCTATATCCACCCCTGGGGTCAGGCTTGATGAACCAGCCATACTCCTTCGCCAGCTTCTCTGCCTCCTCCTTCTCGTACCATGGGCCAATGTATTTGCTGGGGTTCTTGAAGTCCGGGTCATCCTTGCTGACGAGCGTCTGCGTTACCACAGTTACAACACCTTTCACTTTCGAGCCTAGAAGCCCCTTCTCTAGAAGCTTGTTGTACAAGGCTTGCTGTAGTAGATAGCCGAGCCAACCCTGGGTCATAGCCCCTGCTATATCCAGTGTCATAGGTGGCAGTTGCTTCATCTTAAGCCCCGCCATCATCCATTCAGCTATTATACCGACCTGGGGGCCGTTGCCGTGTGTCAGAGCTATTCTATATCCCTCCTCTAGCAGGGACACCACTATTTCGGCAGCCTTATACGCGTTCCTCCAATAATCCTCGGGGGTGCCCTTATCGCCTTTACTCTGGAACGCGTTTCCACCGAATGCTATTACCATGTATCTGTCGTCTCTAACCATTCAACCACCCTGCTTAGAATAGGAGAGATTCCTTTAAGAGTTTTTAAACAATACAATGGTTCCGAGTCTTGTATATTCGCATATATAGATGATCCTAGATCATAAAATCCGGTACACCCTCGGGCTTATAAGCGACGCGGGGCTTAAGCCCGGTCTTCTTTAAAAGCTCGACTACATGGGGGTAGAGGATCACGTACTCTTCATCAATGGAGTTGGCTAGAACAGGGTGTATTTGACTAAGCCTCTTCTTAAAGCTATTGTAGTTGTCCCTGCTACTGAAACTCAACATAACGGCTGGGTAGAAGTCTTCCCCAGGCTTTAAGCCGGCGTTAAACAGGTTTTCAAGAGCTTTAAATTGGTATTCGAAGAAGGATCTATCAGCCCCAGTCAACAACTCGAATTCTTCGGGAGTAGTCCCCTTGAATGATACCCTCACAGCTATGTTTGGGAAAGCTGCGAGTTCTTGAGCGTATTTCTCGTATCTGCCTATGAGCAAACCGTTTGTTTCTAGTATGAAAACGAGGTTTGTCTCGCTGAAAAGCCTGAGTAGTTCGATCAGGTGCCTCCATGATATAGTAGGCTCTCCCCCGCTGAGCCTCACATATTTATAACCCCTTCTAAAGGCGATCTCTCTAAGAGTGCGGAATACTCTTAGAGGGCTGTAGAATTCGCCTCTATCCGTGTAGTAGCTGAACCTCCAGCTCCAGCAGAACTTACACCTCAGGTTGCACCCGACAACATCACCGGTAGCAATACCGCCATACCATCTACCACCCCTAAACCTGTAGTACCTCCTCTCCTCAACGCCACCTCTAACTCTAGTAACCTGTTTGTGAACTTCCTCCCCGAGTTTAAAGGGGTCTAAACCTGGCATCAGGGTCAGCTGTCCTAAGTAGATAAGCGTCTACCAAGGTATAAAGATGCTCTATCCAACAATACATCGCTCAAATACTCGAACCCCCCTACTAAAACATCAACTAGACCTCTGCTTCCACCCTTCTTTAGACTACCCGCTATATAAACTATTGACTGGAGAACTCCGTTGAAATAGCCTAGCCTACTTCTAAGCCGGCTGTACATGCATTTACCTGATAAAGGGCATTTCTCGCAGTTGAAAAACGCCCTCAGACAAAGATTTTTATCGGGAGGTGGTAGGTCGAGATACTCGCTTACCAAAGTTTTATAATGCCGGTCTAAGGGGGCATACTCGGTTAGGCCATGGGCGTATAACAGGTAGGCTTGGCTACCCTTAACTCCAACTCCTCTCAATGTGAGAAGCCTCGCAGCCTCTTCTAGGGGGTCTTCGAGCGAAGTACTCTCTCTTATAAGATTCTTGTTTTCCATAAACCAAGACACCTGGTAGGATCTCGCCTCGATAACACCGGTTTCCAAAAGCTGTCTAACCCATTTAACCGTGTTAGTGTGGTAGCTTGTGTTCTGCGATAAGTATATCGTGTATGCTACAACTGTTTTGTCCGAAGGCGAGTACATTAATGTAATGGTGTCTACAAGCCCTTTACCATCCAGCTCCGAGGCTAGTTTTCGATATAAGAAGTGTTTATCCAACCCTAGTGTTTTATAGGCAACCTCCTTAGACCAGTACCGGGGGATCTTACACTCTGTTTCAAGACTTCTCTTATCAAATCTGCACACTAGCCCTCTGTAGGCTCCACGTGTCTTTCTGAAGATGAACCCTCCGGAGACTTCTTCGAGATCAAATAATGGTAGTGTATAGGAGGAGTAGAGGGACAATCCATAGTTGATTCCTTTGACTCTCATCCCTCACTCCTATTAGGCTTAGAAAGGGCTTGAGAGGAGAAAGTAAGGAGAAGAAAAAGAAAAAACAAAAGCTACCACTTTCTACTGCCCATTACCATAGCCATTACTGCTTTCTGTACGTGCAACCTGTTCTCGGCTTCCTCAAAGTATAGGCTCTTCGAGTAGCTGTCTAACACCTCGTCTGTAACCTCTTGGCCTCTGTCAGCTGGGCCGCAGTGCATGTAGAATGGTTTACCAGCCTTCTCCAACCTCTCAGTTGTAACTATCCAGTCCTTGAACTTGCTCTGGTACGCTGTCGCCCCCTCCTTGTCGACCTTCGTGTTGAAGGGTGGGAAGAAGCCCTTGGGGCTCCACGCCTTCGGGTACACTATTGTAGCACCCTCGAACGCTTCATCCATGTTGTGGACAATCTTGAACTCGCTACCCCAGTGCTCAGCGTACTTCTTAGCCTTGTTCATCACATCGTCTAATAGCTCGAATCCTGGTGGATGAGCTACATAGACGTCTGCGCCTAGCATGGCGAAAGTTGTCGCTACATCCTGTGGTACGGCGAGCGGCTTCAGCCCGCCGCTGTATGCGTAGCTGACGACGACTTTCTTGCCCCTGAGATCCTTGGGGAAGCCTAATGCTTCGAACGCCGCTAAGGCGTCAGCCAGGGACTGGAATGGGTGCCAGACATCGTCCTCCATGTTCAGAACTGGCACTTTACTCCACTTGGCAAACTCCTCTATAATCCTATGCCCTCTCCCAATAATCCACTTGGCTGCATCACCGTAGATCCTGATAGCGATTCCGCTACCATACCTGCTTAGAACTCTAGCCACGTCGCTGATAGCCTCAGTCGCATATGGCACCATGTCCTCGGGTAGAGTAGGCGTATAAACCTGGTCTGGGGATATGTATATTGCCTGGCCGCCTAGCTGGTACATACCTGTCTGGAAGCTGTTCCTAGTCCTCAGGCTTTTATTGTAGAAGATCAAGTATAGTGTTTTACCGTCAAGCCAGTTAACTTTCCTCGTACCCTTGTGGAACATCTCCTTCAGCTCTTTGGCGGCCTTCAGCACAGTGAATATTGTGTCTATGTCGTAGTCCGCATTGGATAGCCAGTGTTTGCCTTCGAGCAAGCCCAGGAACCATGCCTCGCTCATATACTACACCTCGTTTATCCTGGATATCCGACTTGTAGTATTTAACGTTTACTTAACCTAGATTCTTGACGAGAGTAGGGTATAACGGGCACCTTACCGAAGCGTCCGAGATCCACTGCCTCCAAGGGCTCACTGTTTACCGGTATTACCCTTAGGGCCATCGGCCTTTTCTTAGTGGCCGCCACACCATATGAGTCTAGTATAAACCTGGAGAGTTCCCCGGTGGAGGATGGGACAACAAGCATGTCTGGCCCAGCAACGCATACAGAGGAGTAGGATAGGAGGTCGTATGCCGTGAGAACACCCCTGGATCCAAGTTTAATAAGCTCGTCATCCTCAGCGTAGGGTAGCATCACCTCGTTGAACCCTACGCCGGCACCACTCGCCTCGGCAACCATCCTTATATGCTTGTTCAGCTCGAATAAACCGTAGTGGAAACCGGGCTCCAAAACCCTGTACCCAAGGGCCTCCAGCAATTTTACCACGCTATTCTCCTTCCAGGGCGACAAGCTGAAATCGGCAACCACCCTTAGTCGAAACGCCCTCTTAACAGCATCGAATAAACTGGCCGCTGAACGAGAAAACATATTGAAGGCTTCACCAATACTTGCACCCTCGTTTACAGCATCTCTGAGGTAATCCGGGTATAGGAATGAGAAACCAACTCCTTCGACGCCACTACTAGTTGAATCCGGGAAATACGGTGTTTCAATGGGTTGATCATGGAATCCAACGGCTATCCTCGTAGCAGCTGATGGATCGGCATCGCTTACGCCATGAATTATTTTCGAAAAAACTCTAGAAGACTCTACCGGGTTACCCTCGTTGAATATCAAGCTAGTATAGTATCCTCCCAGAACCGTTTCTTCAACCGCTTTCTCCCCAGCCTTATCAACATTGAGAGAGCCAATACTGACTAGAATACCCTCCTCCACTAAACCCAGGTGGTCTAGAGTTTTAACAAGGTCAGCCAGCCCTATCTCACTTTGAGGTAGCGTGATCCTTGTCGTGAACACCGTGAACCCCTCATTCTCCACGAGTTTAGTGATATCGGAGAGTAGTGTAACAGCCTTCTCGAGCCTCAACTTCAATTCGTTTACATCCTTGAATCGCGGTGTGAAATACGCGATTGCCCTCACAACCAGCTTCATGTACCTCATCAGAGGGTGGTTCATGGCGCTGAGAGGGTAATAAAAGCACAGTCTCCGGGATGTCAAATATTTTTACCTTTGCGATAACTCAAGTTTGTATGGTGACGCCGTTGTACAATGGTTTGAAGAACAGGGATTTCCTAACTCTAGCCGAGTTCACTAGGGAAGAGATGCTGACGATGCTCGACGTAGCCGCTCACTTGAAAACACGGTTCAAGATGGGTGAAAGAGTTATCCCAGTACTCTCAGGCAGGCATTTAGCAATGATCTTCGAGAAGCCTAGCACCAGGACTAGAGTTAGCTTTGAGACAGCTATGAAAGAGCTTGGAGGCGACGTTATCGTCCTACACTCCAGCGAGATGCAACTCGCCAGAGGGGAGACTATTGAGGATACTGCGAGAACCCTCTCCAGGTATGTGGATGGCATAGTGGCTAGGGTTTACGAGCATCACAAACTCGAGAAGCTAGCCGAGTACAGCAGTGTACCCGTGATAAACGGGTTAAGCGACCTACACCACCCTGCTCAGGGTCTAGCCGACGTCTTCACTATAATGGAGAAGAAGGGGAGGGATATCTCCAAGCTCAAGATAGTGTTCGTTGGAGACGGAGGGGATAATGTAGCTCACAGCCTAATGCTGGCTGTGGGTATACTCGGTGGAAAACTAGTTATATCCTCTCCTAAGGGCTATGACCCGCACCCATCCGTGGTCAAACTATTCAATGAGACTGCCGCAAAGTACGGTGGCTCTTTCGAGGTTGAGAGGGATCCATGGAGAGCCGTTAGGGATGCGGACGTGGTATATACCGATGTTTGGGTTAGTATGGGGCAGGAGAGTGAAAGAGAGAAGAGGGTAAGAGACCTAGAGCCCTACAAGGTCACCTCTCTACTAATGAGGCAGGCTAAACCAGACGGGATCTTCATGCATTGCCTGCCCGCGCACAGAGGGGAGGAGGTCACCAACGATGTCATAGACGGGAAGTGGAGTGTGGTGTGGGATCAAGCCGAGAATAGAAAGCATGTTCAGAAATCGATTCTAGCTTTACTCATTCCTTAAAGAATGTTTTTTATACTTCAACCACGGTATATAGGCTTCCTAGCTAAGGGTGTAGAGAGTTGTCGGAGTTGAGTTATAGACTGGGGAGGGTTTTCTACGAATTTAAAAGAGAGCACAACCGAGAGTACAAGCTTATAGTGTACTCCCTGCTCGCCTTGATCGTCATTGTTGGAGTCTACGTTAGGGCTCTGCCTGGTTTAAACTACGGGCTTGAACTATACGAGGCAGACCCATTCGTGGTCTACTGGCAGGCGAACTACATATACGAGCACGGGTTGCTATCATGGTATAGTCTCACGCAGGATAACCCTGCTACTCATATCTTCTGGTATCCTTGGGGTAGGGATTTCACGCACTCCGAATACCCGGCTCTACCCATGTGGGAGGCTTTATCATATAATATAGTCAGGTTCACGGGGATATCTTTCAAAGACTGGTGTGTTATACAGCCTTTGATCTTCACGGTGTTCACAATACTGTTCGTGTACTTGTCAGCGTATGAGCTCACACGAGGGAGTACTCTAGCAGGCTTACTCGCCGCAGTGTTCTACGCTTTAGTGCCGGCCGCAACTGGTAGGAGTATAATTGGTTTCTCAACTAAGTATGGTATAGGAATAATGTTTGCTACACTATTCTTCTACCTATACATATTGTTCTACAAGCAATACTCTTCGAGAGGTCTTAACGTAAAAACAACAGTTCTGCTAATAGCGTCCTCGATAGCGTTCGGCCTCCTGGGTTGGTCCTGGGGAGGCTTCATCTACGTGCTAGGCGGCTTCACAGCATATCTAACTCTACTACCACTAATATCCTCGAAGGATGCCACACCCAGGTTCATCACACTAAACATACTGATGCTCCTGTTGACTTACATAGTGGTTTTCGGATCGCCAGCGATAACGTCTATGCTACAGATCAGCCCGTTTAAGGTTAGCGGTTTAGGCATGGTCGTCTTAGCTTCAACACTAATACCCCTCTTGTACTCGATTCAATACCACGAGTATAAGAGGATGGGTTTGCGAAAGCCTATAATCAGGTTGGGAGGGTACTTCCTGATTCTCATAATCCTGGTGATCGCCGGCGTCATACTTGTTTACACGGGTAAACTCGAAATCGCGGGGCGTTTCGCGTGGATTCTAGGTTTAAGGGAGATAGCTTCAAACCCGATATTCGAGAGTGTAGAGGAGCACCAGCCTGCTTTATCGACTATGGGCATATCCGGAATCCTAAGGAGTTGGGGGACTTACTCCGATTGGATGTTCATTGTATCGCCTTTTCTACTAGCGGTGCTCGGCGCATTGTATCTAATATACAAAGGCGGAGCGGACAGGGCTCTCATAGCGGTGTCCTTCCTACTGGCAGTCTACGCCTATATGAACGCGGCCTACATGGAGGTGACGGCAGCGACAACCGGCCTCACCATAGCAGGTGTTTTCGCAGAGGTGGTATCCTCAAGGCTGATACCGCAGGAGAGCGTTTACGCGAAGGACAGGAGGAAGAGGGTGTATGCTAGGAAAACGAGCCCGGAGATATTCCTGGTTTCACTAATACTCACAGTACTCCTACTTGCCAACATAGCGTTAGCAGGCTACTCCACTTATCTCCAGATGAACAGTGTGGTTCCCAGTATTAAAGCAGGCTATACCTCGCTTCCGTATTGGACTAACGCATGGTACAAGGCTATAGACGCGATAAGGAATACACCACCCGGCTCAGTCATAGTGGCGTGGTGGGATTACGGGTACCCGATCAGCGTCCTCGGGGATAGGGCGTCTGTAGCTGACGGTTCAACACTTAACATAACTCAGATCGGCGTACTAGGTTTAATACTGACAGCCCAGAACACCAGTGAAGTAGTTCAACTACTCAGACTACTTGACACGCCTGTAAACAAGACTTACATACTCGTCTTCGATGTTTTTAGCTTCAGGCCGACAGGCAACAACTCCTATGATGTAACACCTGTGATACCAGGCTTAATGGTAGGCCTGGACGATATTCCCAAGAGCATCTGGATGATAAGGATCGGGGACTCAATTGTAGGACAGCTCGAGGCGAAAGGGGTGAACGCACCCTATGTCTCTCTTGGTGATGCCTTCTATCTCTACTTCTTCAGCAACAACCTGGTGGTATCACCCAGGTTCGACGATTTATCGAATGCTCCTCTACTATACAAGATGATGGTCGACGGCATCTTATACCTCAATGAACAATGGAAATCCAACGTGACATTCACATGGTATACCGGTGTACCCAACCCGATTTCATCGCTTACAGCATCCTACCCTCAGTTATCATCTCTTGTCGACCAGCTGAATTTGACAACCTACATACAGGTTCTATCCACTAAAACGCTGGGAGCAGGTGATAGACCATTAGCCAACGACCCATACCTGAAACCCTACGCTGTAATAGCTGAGCCTTTCCTCGATAAATCGGGTAACAAGGTTGTTGTAAACGGGGCCTACCTATACGAAGTGATTACAATATACCAGGTCATAACCTATTAGAAAACACGATCTACACTCCAATTACAGGTTTTCAAATCAGCGTTCCGGCACCGGGGACTCCAAGCAAAACCTCTGCGGGGAAGGAAGATGATATAGCTCTATGGTTTGAAACACTCATCACAGGAACCTAATCAGCTCTGCGATGATAATACCCCGTTATTTTATAAATAAACCTATTGGAGAATAACATGGTTGGTGTGCTGATTTGGTTTTCAAGAAGAAGGTTGATCCTTTGAAATCTGCTTTAACAGCGCTTTACAATGTGAGGGCTAGTATTCAGAGGCTTGACGCCCTCATCGACAGGATTAACAGCAGGCGGAGTAAGCTGATGGACATGGCTGTTGAACTCCAGGCAAGGGGTGAGACGTATCTCGCTAAAAGATACGCTGAGGAGATAGCTAAGCTTGATAGAATGAGGAGCAGGCTTGAAGTGTTGAAACTCGTCCTCGAGAAAGTCTCGCTGAGCATAGATTTGGCGATAACCATGAGAGACTTCAAGCTGATAGCTGACGAGGTTTCGAGTATTGTAGGCGAGATCAAAAAGATACCTGAGTCGAAGATCTCCGACTTAGCTGTTTACTTCGCCGAGCTAGAGGTCTCGATAAGAGAGCTAGCAAGCACCAATCTCGAAACAGGGCCACCACTACAGCTCGATACAACTGAGACGCCTGATGCTAGGAAAGTGCTTGAGGAGGCTAGGAGCCTGTTGAAGACGAAGCTTGAAAACGAGAATCTCCAGCCGCCCGCGTTAAATAAGTAAAGTGTACTTCTTCTCCTCCCTGAGAACTATAATTCTCGTGTTGAAGGACTCGAGTACACTCCTGATTCTATCGCTTAGTTTATTTGCGAGGTCTTGCGGTATTATAATGAAATAGCCGTCGTAGCTCTGGTCTACGAGTGAAGAGCCTATTGAGAGATACAGGTTTTTCAACTGCGTAGGTCTATCGGCGCTTGGATCTATAATCCACACCCCGATCTTCTTCTCGTCTTTCCATGCAGTTAAATCGGGTTGAAGCGGTTTAGAAGGCTTATTCTCCGAGACCTCGAACCCCCTTTCCTCCAGGTCTTTAACCACCTGGGCTATCACTTGTTTACGAGCCGGGCTAGCCTTCGCCAGCTCAATATACTTCTCTATTGGTCCATGTATCTCGGGGTCGTATAGAGTGTAGGAACCCCTGTCAATTCTAAACAGGAATAGTTTATCGGGGTCCCTGTACTTGTCCTTGCTGTTGCTATTCACCGTGACAAGGTCGATCTCGAAGTCTAGGCTCATATCGGATCTAGAGGGGTCTTTCTGCTTTGCGACGTTTATGATCTCACGCCGGTTGAAGAAGTTTTTACCCGACTTAACCAGTTCTAGACATGCCTCTTTTACGAGTAGCCAGTTAGGCTTCTTCCCACCCTGCTCTTGCTCCCCCAATCTACCACCGTTTAATCCGGTTGTACTTATTGCTGTAGAATCCTTAAAACTTCTCCAGCTAACGATCTAATTGCTTTAGCCGCCTCCCCTTCAGGGTATGCCAGGAGATACGGCACCCCCTCCTCAAGAGCGGTCGCTATGAGGGGGTCTAAGGGTATTCTGGCTAGGAGCCTTGTATTGTACTTCCTGGCAAGTTCTTCGCCCGTGCTCTTCCCCAGAATAGAGTACTCCCTCCCGCTCTCAGGGCATTTAAAGTAGCTCATGTTTTCCACGATCCCAAGCAACCTCACATTGTTCTTGACAACGAAATTGACTGCCTTAGAGACTATGACCTCGGACAAGATGTTCGGCGCTGTCACTATGATCGCCCCGGTTAGGTCTTTGATAGATTGGACGATTGTGATAGCCTCGTCTCCAGTCCCGGGTGGTAGGTCTAAAATCAGGAAATCCCCTTCAGGCCACTTGACTTTTGCTAGTAGCTCGATTATAGCTCTCGACTTCAATGGCCCCCTCCACACCACCGGCAAGTCAGGTGAGTCGAGCATCAGGTTTATGGCCACTACTTTCACTCCCAGCGGACCTTCAACTGGTAGAATACCCCCCTCATCAGCGTAGTGTCTCGCATCATGTAACCCGAGGAGAGTTGGGATGCTTGAGCCGTGGATGTCCGCGTCCATTATCGACACACGGTAGTTTCTCTCGGCTAGGGCTAGCGATAGCATTGATGAGATAAAGGATTTACCGACACCTCCTTTACCACTTAGCACCATGATCTTGTGTTTTATTCCTCCAACACTACCCCGTATTTTGTTTGTCAGAGCGAAGAGTGGCTCAGCCTGCCTGATTTTACTCATAACACCACTCAAAACCTATAAACCTCGCACATGGGTTTTATAGTTGAGTGTTGGAGATGGTGTGTTCTATAGCACCGGGGAAGGTGATCCTCTTTGGAGAGCATTTTGTAGTGAAAGGTAAGCCGGCGATAGGTGTGGCTGTTAACGTGTATGCAAAGGCGTGTGCTGGGGTAGGTCAAGGCGTTGTAGAGTCCCGGCAGCTGGGCTTGCTGCTAGACCTGGATTCCGGGAAAGTTCTAGATAAGGGTTTGCTAAGGGTTTACCAAGAGCTGTCTTCGAGGATAGGTTTGGCAAAGGATTTCCATGTCATCATCGACTCCGAGATACCTATAGCAGCTGGGATGGGTTCATCCGCCGCAGTCGCGGTTTCAACCGCTCACGCATTAGCCACTCTTAAAGGTGTGGAGCCGGATAAAAAACTCATATGGGAGGTTTCCTTCGAGGCTGAGAAAATATACCATGTTAAACCAAGCGGAGTAGACAACACGCTTTCTACGTATGGTGGTGTACTCTTCTACCAGGGAGGGGAATTCAAAAGGGTTGAAGTAAAATGGCCGGATGACATATACATGGTAATAGTGGACTCAGGAGTGAAAAGGTCGACAGGGCAGGTAGTGGAGGATGTTTTGAGAAGGTATGAAAAGTACCATCGGATCATGTCAGGGATCTACGATGCAGCCGGAGTACTAGTTGAGGAGGCTCTGAAAGCCCTTGAAAGAGGCGACTTCACAAGATTAGGGGAGTTGATGGATATAAACCACGGTCTACTAGTATCCTTAGGCGTATCCACACCCCTACTCGACAGCCTTCTCTGGACTGTACGTGAAGCAGGGGCTCTGGGTGCTAAGATATGTGGTGCTGGGCGTGGGGGTGTGATCGTAGCCGTTGTAGATGAGGTTAGGCTTCCGAAAGTGTTGGATAAGATCAGCCGACAGGGCCTGAAACCAATAGTGGCTAGGATAGATAGTGAAGGGGTGAGAAAAACCTAGATGATTTAAAAGCTTGGCTTCGCCCATTTAATATATAAGTGTGGCTGGTAAAAGCGATATATAGGGTTTTTGTGCTAAAATTTAAATAGGGATGATGAAAATACGTTTTTGATAATAGTGAAATGACTCCCATGGTCTGACAAATATGGAGGTACCTACGAGGCGTATGAAGAAGAAGGTGAAGGAATCACTGGATTTCCTGAAGAAACTTAACATAGTCATCGCCGACTACCTGCAGCAAATCTATGAATACAATAATTCAGCACGTCAGAAGGGCTACTATTTGAAGCCGGTTCACATAGCTGTCAGAAAGGAGAGGGGGACAGTGAAAACAAAGTACTACTACTACGGGAGGTACTGGTATAAGATTGAGCGAGGTCAGAACGGCGGGGTTAAATGGGTGTATATTGGGAAGGAGAAGCCGGATCCCAGTCTACCAGACCCGCCTAAACACCCTCTAGAGGGGCTTGTAGTAAAGATCAGGGATTCTGAGATTGAAGCCGTTTTCGCCAGCGAGGAGATGTACCAGGAGATAATGAAAAAACTTGAGTCTTTGAAATAAGTTTTTAACCAACTCCTTCTCTTTTTTCCCTTATACTCCATTTTGCTCTAGACTGCTCGACGACGGGAATAAGCTTTCTCGCCAATGCGATCTCCTCTCTTTCTATTGAGACCTCAACATACTTCTCGCTGAAGCCTAAGTCGTAAATTTTATACCCCAGCGGGCTGTACAAGCCGCTACCACCTGTGAATAACTCGCCCACCTGGTTTGAGACAACGAGGTAGAGAGTGTTCTCGTGGGCCCTTGCTCTGGCTAGGAAGTCTAGCTGCCCCTCCTTCAGGTAACCCTTAACCCATCCAGCGTGCAACAACACCACGTCAGCTCCCTCCCATGCGTATAATCTAAAAAGCTCAGGGAATCTTAGATCGTAGCAGATAGCCACTCTTACCGCAAAACCTTTAACATTAAGAGACACGCTAATCTGGGAGCCCTCCTCGAAGAAATCGCTTTCCCTGAAACCATAAGCGTTGAACAGATGGATCTTACTGTAGACCCACCTTCTCTCACCATCGGGTGTAATGAGGACGCTTGAACTACGAGTTTTAGGGGGTGTACTCGTCTTCTCGATGAAGTGCGTTAAGATAAGACTACCTGTTTCACGGGCAGTCTTCTCCAGGATGCTGAGAAACCTGCTCTCACCTATAACCTCCGATTTCTCGTAGAAGCCCCTGGGGTCATTGAATCTGAACGGGTTTGCCATACTATACTCGGGTGTGAGAATTATATCAGCCCGCTTAAACCCGTTTCTCACCATACTACTTATTTTTAAAGCGTTTTCAACGGGCTCGCCACCTAGATTTGCCTGTAGAATGCCAACTACCATTTCACCCGACATCCCCTGTTCCCCCTTCGTGAAGAGAGCTAGGGGTTGTAAAAATTAGGTTTGGATTCCTAGAATCTTCTTCAACTCTGCCGTAGCTTCATCGGATATCGACGTGTTCAATTCGTATAAGTCTACCTTGAGGTTTCTTATTTTAAACTCTGTGTCAGCTATCTCGTATTCCAGTTCTATGTTTACGATAGCGTCTTTTGGAGCCATATATTTCTCAACTAGAACCTCGTAGATGATTTTATTCAGATTGGTTAGAAACTCATTGACTCTCCTCTGAACATCTTTCTTCGAAACCTCGGGTTTACTCCTCAAGTAGCTTGAAACAGATGCGTTGACTACTCTCCTCAACTTAATAGCGTAGCCGCTCAAACGGACTGGGCCTGTTTTCACTGTGGACATATTTTCCCCAACTAATATTTAGTTTAACCCCTATAATATTTTTACTTAACCTAATGGTAGTTTGGTTGGGTGGACGAGAATTGGCATACACAGCGCCTAGACTAATCGATGTCAACGCTAAGTCGAGGCTTATAAGAGACTGCCGCAGGCTCCTTATTTTCGGGAGGTGTGTTGAATTAGAACACCCGGAAGTCTACAAGGGTTTCATCGAGAGAGGCTACTGCCCTCTATCCGTCTGCCTCGAGGCGGAGCACGTTAACATGGTTGGATTCAAGCTTGCAGGCATCCTGGGTAGAGGCGACTACGAAGAGGTTGCCGTCTTAACAGTTGACGGCAGCATGCACTGTACTCAATTACACTGGATGGTAGAGGAAGTTTTCAAGATCATGAGGCTAGACAACAGTAGGAGGAGGCACTTCGTAATACACGAGGGTAAGCTGGTTGAGGTATCCCAGGCTTCTGTTAAAGCAAGCAGGTTTCTCGCGCATATAGACGGTTTGTTGAGAAAGGGCTAGCTATGAGCGTAGTTAAAAGAATGGACGGTATTATACGGGAGTTAGGGGGTTTCAACCCTTCTAGCAGGGTTTTGCTTTTAACTCTATACCTCAGCCTTCTAAGCCCAGTGTATATCATACTGTTGTCTTCCAGCGCGTTGTTAAACCTACCTGATGAGGTCGTGTCCTCTAGTCTGATCATCGGATTTCTAGGCCAGGCATCCACCTCGGCATTAATGCTCTATTTGTTATCAAACGTAAACCAGCTTGCGGATAACATAGCTGAGTACACTTCGCTTGTAGCCGATCTTATAAGGGAGAAGACTGGTCTCAGGGTTGAGCCACTGGAAGCGGCTTCCAGGGAGTTTAAGAGAGGTTTCAGGACATACATGGGGTGGTATCCGCTAGCGATTCTCGTGGGCCTGATATCGCTGTTATCGTATGGAACACTCCTCTACGCGATAATCCTCTTCGAGCTCTACAGTGCGTTAAACTCGTTCTTCCTTGCTCAAGCAAAGGTCTCTCTCGAGGGTATTGTAGATTACTTAAACTTGGTTGAAGAGGAAATCAGTGCTGTGATTGAAATCCGGAAAACTAGTTTGAGTATCGGTGTCCTTCTCGAAGACAGGGTTATAGCATTCGGCTCACTTTTATTCAACTCTATTACACCGATAGCATGCTACCAGCTGCTTCTCAGCCTGGGGAGTATAGTGGATAAGTTTAGAGGTTTTCACGTGGAAGTGAAATACGTTTTGACGATGAAAGAGTCCGTTAAGCCCAGCAGGTGAAGAGGGTTACATGGCTATATGCTTCAACTAACATGGTTCCCCCACTCCCCGTCTCTCAAAGTGTTTTCCTGGTGGATACTAATTAGCGACGATTATTAATCCACGCATAATCACGAGTCCCCTTTGGGATGGGGGTAATAGGCCGGAGACCCAGCCCGGGGTTGAGCACTCGGAAAGAGGGAGTGTAGTCCCAAACCCCTCCACAAGAACACTCGCCATTCATGGCGGGGAGGTCAGCACTCCAGTAGCTTCGTATATTTGGTAGTAGGGCTTAAATTCGCTGACAACTTTCTCCATGAACTCTCGGCTTCTCAACGCGTTGATGAACTTCTCGACCTCGCTACGTTGTAGTCTATCGGTGGGTATTAGGAAATCGAATTCTTCCCAGCTCAAAGGTTTAAACTCTAAGCCGTAGACGGAGGCAGCCCAACCTACAGCGACCCCTACATCAGCTCTACCCTGTTTTACAGCCGCTGCAACCGCCGTGTGTGTTCTAACCTCGTAGAAGTAGCCGTTGACTCTCTTTGAAACCTCCTCGAGGCTTAAGCCTAGTTTAGAACCCAACCTCTTCAGCTCCGCGTCTATGAAACCCCTCACCCCGGATCCCTTATTCCTGTTGACTATCCTAATGTCGGGTCTAAGGAAATCCTCTATTCCCTGTATGTTCTTGGGATTTCCCTTCTCGTAGACCAGGCCTATAAGCCTCCTATAGCCTTTAACGATAACGGCCCTACCCTTCAAGCCAAGCTTCTGAATAAACGGCGTATTATATTGCCCTGTCTCCTCGTCGAGTAAATGAGTCGGGGCGATATCAGCCTCCCCCCTGGCTACAGCGTGCCAGCCTCCTAGGCTTCCGACAGGTATTATCTTCGCCTTGTTCACCAGGCCTAGCTCGCTTATAATTCGATATAGCAGTGGATCGTTGCTGCCTATGATCACAACCCTTGCTTCTACTTCAACATGCGGTTTCATTAAGTCTACTTGGACAGTCTCGTTCTCCTCGATTAACTCCACGTTTTCCCCTATTGTAATGAAGCCGTCGCTGTAGACAAGGGAGCTAATGCTCCCGCTACTGGCTTGGAGCGGGTAGGCTACCAGGCCCTCTCGAGAGGGGACTAGACCAACCGGGATAAACGTGGAGAAACCCACACTCTTCCTTATCTTAACCGGGATCCTTGCTTCAACCACCCTCTCAACCGGCTCGGCAAGACCTGTAAGCCTGGTTATAATCGGCTTCACGATCTTCAATAAGACCATGTAACACGACAACGGGAAGCCTGGGAGTCCTATCAACAGCTTCCCCCTTGCTACTCCGATAACCGTTGGCTTACCCGGTTTAACTCTCAGGCCGTGAATGATCACACCCGGCTCCCCGAGCTTGTCGAAAACACGGTAGACGACGTCTCTCACACCAGCGCTAGTCCCGCCGCTTGTGATAACAATATCGTTTTCCCCCAGGGCCTCGCTCAAGCGTTTGTAGACTACTTCCTCGTCATCGGGTAAAATCCCGTGGTTTCTAGCCACCGCTCCTATCGAGTTGAGGAACGACGTGATGAGGAAGCTGTTCACGTCGTAGATCATGCCTGGACTCAAGGGATGCCCAGGCTCCACAAGCTCTTTACCAGTCGAGAAAACTGCTACACGGGGTTGCTTGTAGACGAGCACATCTCTCAGCCCTAAGCCCGCTAACAACCCTATCCTCTCAGGTGTTAAGACGACACCCCTCTGCATGACTAGGTCGCCGATCGAGACATCGCTTCCAGTACTACTGATATTCTCCCCAGGGTACACGCTCCTGTAGACCAGAAGATCGCTTCCAGACCTCCTAACATACTCCTCCATAACCACCGAGTCAGCGCCTCTTGGAATCATTGCCCCAGTCGAGATCTCAACCGCCTGACCCTCCCCTACAGTATAGCCTGTTTTCTCCCCTACTTCAACTCTCCCGGCGATTGTGAGCTTGACGGGCGAGACCTCGTCTGCCCATGATGTGTCAACGGATCTAACAGCGTAGCCGTCGACCTCGCTCCTGTCGAAGGGAGGGTAGTCGACAGGTGAATAAACATCCTCTGCTAGGACGCGGAACAAAGCCTTTTCTAGATCAACTCTCTCCACACCCAAGGGTTTAAGCGGGTAGTACTCTCCAATTAATCTGAGTGCTTCCCCTAGGCTCACAAGGTTGTGGAAGATTTTCCTAGACAATCGCGGAGCACCATTCTCTACTAAATAGATATTAACGGAGATAAATTCTCGCGTGATGTGGGAGGCTCATCTTTTAAGATTGGCTGGGATATGGGTTATCTTTGAAAGGTGTGTTCTTGAGAGTAGAGGAGCTCGAAAAGTACGGTTTAAGGAGAGACTACATTGAGTTGCTTTTGAAGAGGGGTATTGAGAGGTTAAACCCTGTCCAAGAAGATGCTGTCAGGCAGGGGCTTTTCACCGATCAAAACCTGCTCGTCTCATCTCCCACAGCAAGCGGTAAGACTCTGATAGGTGAGATGGGTATAGTTAAAGCTGTACAGGATGGTTGGAAAGGCGTCTACCTGCTACCCTTGAGGGCTCTAGCCAGCGAGAAGTATGAGGAGTTCAAGATACTTGAGGAACTGGGCTTCAAGATAGGTATTACAACAGGGGACTACGACTCGCCTGCTGAGGAGTTGGAAGATAAAGACGTTATTATAGCGACGTACGAGAGATTCGACAGCCTCCTGAGAATTAAACCGTTTTGGATTAGGAGAGTCCGCGTTGTTGTTGTAGACGAGTTGCATATGATAAACGACCCTGAGAGAGGTCCCGTGGTAGAGATGATAATAGCGAGGCTTAAAGCGTCGTCCTCAAGGGTCATAGGGCTGTCTGCTACTATAGGGAACCCCGCCGAGCTCGCTGAGTGGCTTGAGGCAAGGCTGGTTAATTTAGATTGGAGACCTGTTAAACTAAGGGAGGGGTATTACGATAAGAAGACGGGAAGAATCATATTCAGCGACGGCTCCTCGGAGGATGTTGAAAGCGAATACGATGAGAGGGTGTTGAACCTGGCGGTGCACTCTGCTTTGAGAGGCTTCCAGGTGCTCGCCTTCGTCCACAACAGGAGGAGGGTTGAGGAGCTGGCTGAGGCGACAGCGAACACTACTGTGGATTTGAAGGCGGGGAGACTGGACGAGGGGGTTGTTGAAACCTTGATGGAGAGCCCGAGTAGGATTGAGAGGGATAGGCTTCTTCACCTGATGAAGAGGGGTGTGGGATACCACCATGCCGGTCTATCGATGCCTGCTAGGAGGGCTGTCGAGGAGGCTTTCAGGAGAAGGGAATTGCAGGTTGTCTACGCGACCCCAACCCTCGCAGCCGGGGTAAACCTCCCTGCTAGGAGGGTTATAGTCTCGGTTAAGAGATACGACCCCTCCTCGTCTAAAATGGTGAATATACCTGTATTCGAATACAAGCAGATGGCTGGGAGGGCGGGGAGGCCGAGGTTCGACGAGATCGGTGAGGCGATTATAGCTGATGCTAGGAGTAGCGGGGAGGCTTTGAGATACCTGAGGTCTGGCCTAGAGAGCGTTGTCAGCAAGGTCTCCAGCGAGAGGAGCCTCAGAATACACACGCTCTCGATAATAGCAGGCGGGGAGGCCAGGGATTGGAAGAGCATACTAGAGATCTACGGCCACACGCTTGGCTCACGCCAGTACGGCGGGATAGAGGCCTTCTCAAACCAGGTGGAGAAGACTATTAGATTACTAGCCGAGATGAAAATGCTGGAATCTCACGGCGGCTTCTACAAGGCGACTAGACTCGGGAGGTTGACCTCCCTCACATACCTAGACCCTCTCACAGTCCACTACTACATTGAGAATAAGCCAGAGGAGTATGATGAGCTGGATGTACTGCATGTTGTGACCACAACAGTAGACTATGGTAGGGCCAGGCCCTACATACCGGAGGATGTTGTTGAAATATATGAGGAGGAGGCCTTGCGGTCACAACTAGCCCGGAGAATCGGATTAGGGAAGATGAGTGACCAAGAGATAGATAACTTGATCGTAGGGTACGTTCATGCTTTGGTTTTAAGGGACTGGATAAACGAGGTGGATGAAGACAGGATTACAAGCAGGTATGAGATAGGCCCAGGGGACCTATATGCCATGAGGGAGACTGCTACCTGGATTGCCGCATCCCTAGCGAAAATCGAGAGGCTGCTGGGGAACACAACTTTCTCAAACCAATTAAACAAGCTTTCACTCAGAGTACAATACGGTGTCAGAGAAGACGCTCTTGAACTGATAAAGCTCAGGGGGATAGGTAGAGTGAGAGCTAGAATACTCATAAACCATGGTATAAGAACCCTGGCAGACTTAGCTAGGACACCCCCAAGCAAGTTAATGACTCTACCGGGCTTCGGCCCAAGGATTGTGGAATCAATCATCGAGGAATTGAAGAGGCTTGGATATCTAAGACAGGAGCCGGGGTAGGGAATTTTGACTTTAGCGGCGTAGAAGCCTCTTCGAGAAAACCCTCTTCTAATTGGCTCCAGGCATACTGGAATACCCTTGTCTAATCTTCGCGGCTAATGAGGGAATTCCACGTGACCCTTTTATTCTCACTTTGAGATACAAACAAGGGGTGTTCAACGTGGAGAAGACAAGCAGGATCCAGGGGTTCTACAAGCTGGACATGGGCGAGAGGTTGAAGATCGTTGCGGAGTGGGCTGGTTTAACGGAGGAGGAGGTTAGAACGCTGAGCAACCTGGGCGGCCTCCCGAGGGAGATAGCTGATTCCATGATAGAGAATGTGATCGGGGGTATGACATACCCGTTTGCGGTGGCAGTCAACTTCAGGATCAACGGCAGAGACTACCTGGTGCCAATGGTGATTGAGGAGCCGAGTGTGGTTGCGGCTGCGAGCAACGCGGCTAAAATGCTTAGGGAGGGCGAGGGGATTAAGAGCGTGGCAGGCCCCCAGGAGATGATAGGTCAAATACACATAGTCGGGGCTAGGGCACCATTCTACAAGGCTATGAGGATACTGGAGGCTAAGCAGGAGCTACTTGAGGAGGCTAAGAGGAGTGCTTCAACGATAGTGAGCCTGGGGGGTGGGCCTAGGGAAATAGATGTGAGAGTCGTAGACTCAGCTATGGGCCCGATAATAGTAGTCCACATCATAGTCGACGTCCTAGACGCTATGGGGGCTAACACGATCAACACCATAGTTGAATCCATAGCCCCCCGCATAGAGGAATTGACGGGCGGTGAGGCTAGGCTTAGAATCATCTCCAACTACGCTACAAGGAGGATCGTGAGGGCCTGGGCCAGGACTCGGCCTGAGAACGTGGGGGGTAAGGAGATCGCGGAGAGAATCGTCGAGGCAAGCATTATAGCCGAGGCGGATCCCTATAGGGCTGTCACGCATAACAAGGGTATTATGAACGGGATAATAGCTGTGGCCCTGGCTACAGCACAGGACCACAGGGCTATTGAAGCCGGTGCACACGCCTACGCTGCCAGGACGGGGGTCTACAAGCCTCTGAGCAGATGGGAGATTGATGAGGAAGGCTACCTGGTGGGCTCGCTTGAAATACCGCTCCAGGTCGGCACTGTTGGGGGTACTATCAGAGTTCACCCCACTGCGAGGATTGCCTTGAAGATACTCGGTGTTAAGACAGCCAAGGAGCTCTCTGAGGTGATGGCTGCTGTGGGCCTAGCCCAGAACCTAGCGGCTTTGAGAGCCCTCGTATCAGAGGGGATTCAGAAGGGGCATATGAGGTTGCATGCTAGGAACCTAGCTATAACAGCAGGCGCGAGGGGGGATCTCGTGGATAAGATTGCGGAGAGGATGATTAGAGATGGCAAGATAAGCTACGAGTACGCTAGGCAACTGCTTGAAGCTTATTTGCGTGGTGAAAAAATTTAGTTTTTCAATAGAGGTGCCTCATTTTTGAGCACGTGGAGAGGCTACTTAGCTGATTTGAGAGTCGTTTTATCAGGGAACGTAGGCGTAATGGCCGTATCCTGGTTCCTGTTCGCGTTGAGCAGCGCGATGGTAATGCCGTTTTTCTCGTTGTACGCTAGGAATCTCGGCGCAAGCGATATCGAGATATCTATAATGAGGTCGCTTGGATTTATAGCCCTCGCCATATTCCTACCAGTCGGCGGTATTCTCACAGATCTATGGGGTAGGGTTAGACCCATAGTAATGGGCACGTTCATGGTTGCTGTAGTTCAGTTCTTCTACGCCGTAGTCCCCGACTGGAGATATCTAACAGTCGTCGTAGTGGTTGACAACGCGAGCCACTTCTACCAGCCTGCTTTAACAGCCATATTGATGGACTCAATGCCGAGGGATAAAACGATGAAAGGGTTCATGATTCTAAACGCGTTTTCAAGCCTGCCATGGCTTTTTATGCCCGTGGTTGGGGGAGTACTCTACGATATTTACGGTACGCTTGGAATCAGGATTGGGTTCCTCATCTCAGGCGTGATATCGATCGTAGTAGCTTTCCTGAGAATTAAGGCTTTGAGGGAGACGTATTCTTCACACAGCAAGGATCTATCGGGTATAGTACTCGAGCTAGCCGGGTACAGACCTGTGTTAAACAAGGCCGTCAAATTCTATGTTTACACAGCTATCTTCAACCAACTCACAGTGGGTGTGATTAACACTTTCGGGGCGATCTATGCTGTTAACAGGCTTGGAATGAACGCGTTTGACTGGGGGGTTGCTACAACGCTTGGAAGCGCATCTTCAATCCTCGCCTCTCTTATTCTATCGGCTAAGATGAGCCTCCACGATAAGAAGACGATGCTGGCCTCCAGCTCTCTCATAGCGCTGGCACAATTATTCTACGCCATCCCCTACTTTAACAGGGCCACTACCCCCCTTGTCTACTTGGCTGCCATCATATCAAGTATCGGTGGTGCGATAGTAGGCTCATCTATCTCATCTATCCTAACCCATGTTCTACCCACAGAGCTGAGGGGTAGAGCGACGGGTATTCAGAGGACTCTCGAAACACTTGGTAGCGCTCTGGCATCATACGTGGCTGGCTTAATGTACGCGTACATAGGCCCCTTCATCTCTTTCATTGTTTCATTTACCATAGGCGTGGTCTCCACCATCTACCTCGCGTATATTATCTAGGTTTAACCTACTATTAGAGCGGTGGTGGAATGGTTCATGAGTGGAGCCTAGCAGACGCGCTACTGAAGTATGTAGCCACTGTGTACGGGACTAACATTAAGACCCTGAGATTGAGGGTGGGGGTGCTTCAGAGCATAGACAAGGAGATACTTCTATTCTCTATCCGCGAGCTCGCGGGGCTTCACAATATTAAACTCGGCGAGGTGGTCATAGAGGAAGAGGAGGCGAGGTTCAAATGCAGTAGATGCGGCTACGAGTGGGTTTTCAAACCGGAGGAGTTTAATACCGAGACAAGGGAAGCCGTTCACTTCATGCCGGAGGCGGTCTACGCATTCACTAAGTGTCCCGCATGTGGGAGCAGGGATTTCAAAATCGTTAAAGGTAGGGGTTTGGAGATCGCGGAGGTGGTTAAGTATTAGCTTACCCACTGGGACAGGGGATTTCAGGGTTTTAGCCTCGAGAGACAAATTGAAGGGGTTGAAGAAGAATTTCGTCGTTTTGAGTAGTAAGGGTGGTGTGGGCAAGTCGACTGTCTCAACACTCCTCGCCTTCTACGCCGCGGAGAGAAACCTTAAGGTAGGTCTCATAGACCTCGATTTCACAAACCCCTCAACCCACGTAATTTTAGGCATTAACCCCGTTGAAATAACGTATACTGAAGATAAAGGTCTATTCCCTCACAAAGTGAATAGTTTAAGCTACATAACACCCATCGCATTCACAAAGGATCTACCACTACCACTACGGGGCGATAGCGTCTCGAAAGCTCTCCTGGAGTTGCTCTCTATACTAAGGTTGGATGGCTTAGAATACCTGGTGATAGACACCCCGCCTGGTCTAGGAGATGAACACATGGATTTAATGTACAAGCTAGGCGACTTGGTTAAACCGCTCGTAGTCTCAACGCCAAGTATTCTTTCTCTTGGCAGTGTTAAGAGAATGATACACCTGTTAAAGGAGGCTAATGTCGGCGAGGTTCTCCTGGTTGAGAACATGGGTGATGGAAAACTAGTGGAATTCGCCAGAGAGCTTGACGTCGTCTACCTCGGTTATATACCGTACTATCCCGGTTTTGATAGGTGTCTTGGCTCACTTGAAGGGTTGCGGAAATGCCCTATAAGAGGTTTCTTCGAGAATATACTAGGGAAAATCACGCAAGATGCTTGATGTATGTGTGCGGAAAACCATAGAAGGCAAGCAGGTTTGAGATAGCTTATTTCAGCTTTTGTTAATTAACCGCCAACACTATAATGCTACACTAGGTGTTTTTGTTGGGAGAGCTCATATTAATCGATAATCCCCTAGCTAGATACTACCTCAGCGTTTTAAGGGATAAGGATACAACCCCTAAATCCTATAGGGATGCTGTGAGGAAACTAGGTTTCATAGTTGGCTACGAGGTCTCGAAGAGGCTTCGATGGAGCAAGATGTTTATTGAAACAGGTGCAGCTAGGGCTGAAGGCGTTTTCCCATCGAAACCAGTCTACATTATCGGGGTGCTCGGCGCATCAATCCCCATGATGCACGGTATATGGGATGCCCTCCCGTGGGCGGGCCTTGGCTTGGTCGCTGCAAAGAGGAGAGTGGCGGGCGGCGACTTGGAGGTTGAAGTGCTCTACGAGAGGGTTATACAGGATCTCTCCCTTCACACGGTCATAGTCGTCGACCCAACGCTTGCGTCCGGGAAGACCATGAGCAGGGTGGTCGAGCTCATAGGTGAAAGGGGTGGACGGGATATATTGGCGGCAACCATACTGGCCTCCAGGAGGGGGCTCGAGTACTTCTGGAGCAGGCACCCCCATGTGCCAGTCTACGCTGTAGAGGTGGATCCACTGCTCGACGAGAGGTTCTACATCATACCGGGTATAGGGGATGCAGGCGATAGAAGCCTATCATCCGACTATGTCACAAAATACTAGTCCTCACATCCATTCTCTCAAAACTAGGTGAGGATGCTGGATGCTGAGACCCACAGCGCTGTTAAACCCACTAGTGCCTGGAGTAGTGCTATGAATAAGACTACCTCCGGCTCCCTCGCCTTCCCCTTCAACCTGGTGATCGATTTTATGGCGAGGTGTGTTAGGCTGTAGGATTTGTCGTAGGGTGGTAGGAGACTCCCGTCTTCCATCGGCCTCCCGAAATTCTCCTTGTAGACCCCGTCTCTAAGCCCTCTAATAAATAAGGCTAGTTCAACAAAGTATAGTGTGAAGAGCATGAGGGAGAACTTTACCGTCTTATACATGATCGCTAGAGCGGCGAAATACGCTCCTACAGCATAGGTGAAAGTATTTCCCGGGAATACTCTGGCAGGATATTTATTGTAGACTAGGAAGCCTCCTATACCTGAAGCCATTATCAACGAGGCTGTGAGCAAGCCGTCTAAGCCTTTAACAAAGCCTAAGATCCCCATGAACAGCATTAGCAGAATACCCTGGAGGGCCTCCAGCCCGTTGTAGCCTGCCAGCATGTTGAAGCCGTTGCTCGCCCCTATTACGCCTATGGGTATAAGCAATAGGTAGTAGGCTAGACCAAAGTCAACTGCCCCTATAAGAGGTAGTGTAATAGTGGGGATCCCGACTTTCAAAACAACAAGTGGTAGGGAGATCGGGGCCATCAGTAGAACCCTGTATATAGCTCTCAAACCCTTCTTCCACCCTAGAACATCGTCGAGGAAGCCTAGATACCCCGACATGAATAAGAGTAGTGCGAGCGAGATATAGTTTCTCAACAAGCTCTCGTCGTTTAACACGTAGGTTTGAAGGCCAATGAAGGATAGTAACCCTAGTGCGACCCCGAAAGAAACCCATATGCCGCCCGCTTCAGCTGCGTAGACTTCACCCCGTTTATTCATATCCCTTCCCGTGAAGCCTATTAGATGGGCCTTGCCGATCCACCATCTAACCCCGATGAGGGAGCTCGCGAACGAAATCGCCATAGCTGCTAGCATGAATAGGAGGTCTGTGGAGTCCACTCTACATCTCCCTCCAGGGCGTATTCAACACGGCGTATATCTCCTGCGCCCTCTTCTCCCCAATACCCTCAACTTTCAATAAGTCTGAGATACTCGCATTGGCGATATTCCTGATGGTTTTGAAATAGGCTAGAAGCCTCCTAGCCAATGTAGGGCCGGCTAAACCCTCCACTACGTAGAGGATCCTCTCATTCAACTCCATAGGCTTCTTCTCAACTCTCATCCTCAGAATCTTCTTATCCTTCGTTTCACCCAGACTCTTTGATTTTGCCACAATCCATTCAATAGTCGCCTCGGGATTAGGCGTGTTTAAAACCGGGATCCCGAAATCCAGCATCAATGTATCGAGGACCCTTAGCACGCTCTGTATCCTCCACCCCCTGTATTTCTCGAGGGAGCCGATCCAACCCTCTACCACGATCAAGGGTTGGTAACCGTCTTTCTCCGCTGCTTCCCGCAACAGCTTGGATTGATCCCATATCCTGTTATCCCTAATACTATTCGCCAAGTCGTCCACGCTCTTTCTCTCAACAAGAATCGGTTGTTTATCTGGTGGTGCGAGGAGTAGGAAGTCGCCTGCTGGTAGGGGTTGGATGGCTGTCCTCAAACCCCTCATGTTTAAAACCTTCTTGAAATCAGGGTGCTTCGAGTCTTCGCGGCTGTCGACGATAACGTCGACGGGGGTAAGCAGGAGGAAAGCCAATTTAAGCCACCGCCGTAATGCTCGCCTGACGTGTAGTTAAGATTGGAGTGAGAAATTAAAATATCATATATCAGCGTAGAACAGGTAGTCTACAGGTGTAGTGTAAGTTCTATAGACTTTTGCCTCCCTCTTCTTCAACTCGACATATGATTCAACTAACTCGCTGGGGAAAACTGGTTTAAGGTATTCGTGGTCTGATTCAAGTGCTTCAACAGCCTCCTCGAGGCTGGCGGGCAGCTTCCTCCAACTACCACATCCAGAGGGGTTCTCAAACAAGTTTACTGAGACGGGTGGGCCGGGATCTATTTTCCTTCTAATACCGTCAAGGCCTGCTAGTATAACGGCTGATATAGCTAGGTAAGGGTTTGCAGTCGGGTCAGGTGGCCTGTACTCGATTCTAGCTTTGTTCTGCAACGGGACTCTAACCGCGGTCGTCCTGTTCCCAACACCCCAGGACACGTATACAGGGGCCTCAAACCCCTCCACTAGTCTTCTATAGCTGTTGACTGTTGGGTTTGTGAACGCTGCCAGACTTCTAGCGTGCTCTAGGAGTCCCCCTATAAAGTATAGTGCTTCACCACTCAACTCGCCTCCCTCGGCAAAGATATTGGAGGCCCCTCTCCACAAGCTCACATGTATGTGTAACCCGCTGCCATAGTCGTCTGGGAAAGGCTTTGCGAGGAAGATTGGTTTAAACCCTTCTTTCTCGCCTATCACGCGAGCAATATACTTGAATACCTGGACGAAATCCCCTATTTCGACGGGTGTGTCGGCTAGTGTTGAAACCTCGATTTGACCCCGGGGCCCGTTCTCCCTGTGGGTTTTATTGAAGAAAAACCCGTTTTTCTCTAGTTCGGAGAGTATAGTCTCCAATAGTCTATCAGAGTGCGATGCCTCCGAGGAGTTGTATGTTTTCACATACCATAGGGATGACTGAGGGAAGTCGACGCCGCTGAACAGCTCTACTTCAAGGCACTGCCTGGTTGCACCCAAGTTTAAGTTAACTGATTTAGCAATGTAGAATTCTATTTCAACACCTACCCTCGCCTCCAGGTCTTCCTGCCTCAGATACTCGGTGAGTCTCTCCGCGATGAACCTCGGGTCTTTCACATACCTTTCCTCGCCTCTTGTGAATAAGCCTGAGATATAGTGCTTGCCCTGGAGGAAACCTGTTGTTAGAGGCCTGCTTGTAACCGGCCTAACGAGTAGGTCGCTGTTCTCAACCTCCAGGAATCCCATGAGGCTTGACCCGTCTACAATAGCGTGGATCCCCGATAAGATGTCGGGATCCCCATTTATCATTAGTGAGACTCTTCTCAATTTCCCTATGAGATCTGTGTAGAGTAAGTGTGTCAGCATGCTTCAACCTCTTATATGGGGGCTTTAAACAATTGAATCCTTTTAAAACCCTTCCAGGATAATATTGTATAGGTTTCATGAAATGCCAAGAATCGTTGAAAGAAGTACAGGTATGCTCGATGAGATTGATAGGAGGCTTTTGGAAATCTTACGAGAGGACTCAAGGCGTAGGCTGAAGGATATAGCTGGCGAACTCTCTAAACCCGTCTCAACCATACATGAGAGGGTTAGAAAGCTTGTTAGAACGCGTGTTATAAAGAAATTCACTGTGGAAGTTGACTACAGCAAACTAGGCTACAATGTTAAAGCCCTAATCCTGCTGAACGTTGACGGCAAGCATATCCTGGACGTTGAGGGGGATATATCGAGGCATCCCAACGTTGAGGCCGTCTACGATATAACAGGGGAGTTCGACGTGGCTGTCATAGCGTCTTTCAAGAGCATAAGCGAGTTAGACGAGTTTGTTAAATGGCTTCTCAAACACCCTTACATAAAGCAGAGTAGGACTAGTATAATCTTCAGAGTGGCGAAAGAGGAGAAGAGGCTCCCGCTTTGAGGGGGAGTTTAATAGCGAGATGCACCAGGTGCGGGCGGGCATACTCCGAGGGCAGGGATATTATCTGCCCCTACTGCGGAGGGTTGATCAAACCAGTTTACCAGCCTCGTTGGAGTATAAGTGGTGAGGAAGGTGTGTGGCGGTACTCCAGTCTACTACCCGAGGTTAGAATAAAGGTCACGCTAGGCGAGGGCTCAACCCCTCTAATAAAGGCAGGTAGCTCTGTGAGGGGTGATGTAAATGTATGGTTTAAAGATGAGACGAGGAACCCTACTGGGAGTTTCAGGGATAGGGCGGCAGCAATAATGGTGAGCGATGCTGTATCCGGTAAATTCAAGAGGATTATTTTAGCCAGCGACGGTAACACGGGGGCTAGTGTAGCCGCCTACGCGGCGAGAGCTGGGATACCTGTAACAATCTACCTTCCCAAGTGGGTTGAAGACGAGAAAATTATTTTAATGAAGTCTTTCGGCGCTAGAGTCCTCGTGGAGGATAAAACCCTCGACGAGCTCCTAGACTACGTCCACGACAGGGCTAGGAGGGAGGGTTTCTACAATGCTTCAAGCACATTCAACTACCTAGCCCTCCAAGGTTTGAAGACTATAGCATTCGAGATATATGAGAGGCTTGGATCTAATGTTAACGCAGTCTACCTGCCTCTAGGCAGCGGTCTAACCCTCCTCTCCCTCTACGAGGGTTTCAGAGAGCTAGTTGAACTCGGGTTAACGAGCCGGGTTCCAAAGCTCATTGGGGTTGAAGCATGTGGTAGACCCCTCTACTCGTCGAGCCTACACGATGTTCCGCCGTGTGGGGAGGAGCCCTTGCCCGGTCTAAGATACTTGAAGCCGGTGATATACGAGCACGTTCTAGGGGTCTTAGAGAAGTTTGGGGAGACCGTGGTGGTGTCGAGGAGACAAGTGTTGGAGGCCGCTGAAAAGCTTAGCCGTAGCGAAGGGTTGTTCGCAGAGGCATCATCGGCCGTAAGCTTCGCGGGCTTCCTGGAGAGCCCGGAGGATAAGAGTGTTGTCTTGATCACCAGCCACGGGCTGAAATCCCCTGAGGCGTACTCTAAGGCGAGGAGGTTGAGATTCACCGAGGTGTTTCCGGGTGTGACAAAAAGGCTTATACTGGACTTGCTTTCAAGGCACCCGGGTTTAACAGGCTACGAGGTTTGGAGGATGCTAGGCGTCAATATTTCCCCGCAAGCAGTCTACCAGCACTTAAAGGAGCTCGAGGCAAGAGGCTTGTTGAGATCTGCTGATGAGGAGGGGAGGAGGAAATACTACTTGGTAAAATGACTTAAACCCTTTCTTAAAGTTTAAACTTTAATAGTGTTAGAAAGCATTATAGCCCAACGGTGGTCTAATGAGGAGGTTGCTTGAAGCAGTAGTCTTCACAGTCCTCGTCTACGTGGCTACAGTTGTGCTCCAAATATACCAGCCTGTCACAGGAGGCTACTTCAACCTAGGTGAATCCATGATATACCTGGCAGCCATGGTCAGTAGCCCTATTGTAGCAGCCCTGGCGGGGGGCGTGGGCTCTTCCCTAGCCGATTTGTCCACGGGCTACGCTATCTTCGCACCCGCAACCTTTATCATAAAATTCACAGAGGGGTATCTGGCCGGTCTATTGATCGGATGGTTTAGGAGGACCAGGCGGAAGGCCTTCGCGGCTGCGAGTGTTGGGGCTGTCTACGCTCTAGGCTTGTATTATGGGATATCGTACTGGGCGGGGGTCGTTGAGTTCGGCCCCAGCTCCTGGCTCGGGATAAGCTTTTCATCCAGCACGCTCGAGTTCCCCTGGTATGGCTGGCTACTTGCTACAGTTATCCTGGGCGCAATAGTGGTCTACGGGGTCTCGAAGTATGTTGTCAAGTCGCTTGAGCCTATAGCATTGCTTGTAGCAGGGTCTTTGATGGTTGCAGGCTACTTCCTCTACGAGTACTTCGTCAGTAACCCACTCACAGGTAGGCCTCCTATAAACGCTTTGTATGAGGTTCCAGTGAACATAGGTCAAGCCGTGGCAGGCGTTATAATCTCGCTTCCAATAGCAGTCTGGCTTTATAGAGCGGGCTTCATAAAGGAGAGCTAGGATTTTTTAAGTGGTTAAATTGCTCCTGGAAGCCAGTATAGATGAGGCTGGATACCCGGGCGGGTTCAAGGTTAGAAATATCCATCTCGAACTAAGTGAGGGGGAGGTTGTCGTAATAACAGGTAGGTCTGGCTCCGGTAAGACAACACTTGTTAGAGCTATAACAAACACTATAAAAATCCAAGGGGGTTTCCTCCATGGGGAAGTATACATTAAGGGTAGAAGTATAAGGGAATACAATCCGTGGGAACTGGCTAAGAGACTCGCGTACATACCACAGGAGCCCTGGTACGGTATCATTGGGTACACTGTGGGCTCAGAGTTCTGCTACACACAGTTGGTTACCAGCGGGGTGTGCGATATGAGGGTTCTCGGCGAGGCCGGGTTCAATGGTAGAGAGGATTTCATAACCTACGGTTTGAGCGCTGGTCAAACCCAGCTTCTACTATGGGCTGAAGCCCTCGCGACAGGAGCCGAGGTCGTAGTGATGGACGAGCCGTTTGTCTACCTGGACGAGGAGAATAGGAGTAAGCTACTGGGCTTCGTGGGGAGGATGATTAGAGAAGGTAGGGGCCTAATAATAGTAGACCACAACCCATCCCACTGGATGAGTCTCAACCCCCGTCTATTAGTGTTGGAGAAAGGTTCAGTAGTGTACGATGGAGACGCATCGGATTGGCGGGTGGAGGTACCTGAAACCACGGTTAAATCTGGGAGGAAGGGGAGGGTTGCCGTGGAAGCCCGGGATATATGGTTCAAGTACCCGGGCTACAGCTGGGTTTTGAAAGGCGTGTCCTTCATGGTCGAAGAGGGGGGTTTAACCGCCGTTGTAGGCGGCAACGGTTCTGGTAAAACAACGCTTTTGAAGATCGTAGGCGGGTTGCTGAAGCCTACTAGGGGACGCGTATTCACTGGAGGCAGAGCCATCTACATACCGGAGAACCCCCTCGCATACTACTCTATGCCCACCCCGAGGGAGGAATTGATGTACATGGCGAGAGGAGACGAGAGCAAGTTTCTCGAGGTGGTTGAACTGTTTGATTTGAGGGGGATCCTAGACTCCAAGCTGTCGAACCTTAGCTCGGGGGAGAGGAGGAGGCTCGCTATCGCATCAGCCTACCTGGGAGGCTTCGACATATACCTTCTCGACGAGCCGACGGGGGGCTTAGACGCCTATAATGTTGCCAGGGTTCTCGAGGCTGTCCAGCGGCTCCTGGATGATGGGAAGACTGTTATAGCCGCCAGCCACGACTCCAGGCTAACAGGGGCTACTGATAAAATCTTCTTGGGAGGAGGCGGGTTTTGACGAGCGTTATCGGCGTGCTGGTAGGCTTCATCTACAGGGTCTTCTTCCTGAAAGGCGAGGAGGGGTTTAGACTAGCCTCGACATGGGTTAAACTATTATTTCTTGCTTCAAGCCTTTATCTACTGACGAAACAGGGGTTTCAACCGGCTCTCGCGAATATCGCTACCGTGCTAGCTTTATCCTTGATGTGGCCTGGCTTCGAGTGGTTTACAAGCGGTTCCCTAATCTCCCTTATCCCAGCCCTCTGGTTTTCAGCTACAGCCTACATAAGCTGGTTGCTAGGCCTACCGGGCGTAAGCCTCACCGGGGCCCTCAACATACTTGTAAGGACTATCTCGATATCCCTTACAATACTTTTCTTCGCCTCCACTATTAGTCCAGTAAGGCTTTCAAACATCCTGCTTAGAATAGGGGCTCCTTCATACTATCCCCTACTGGTCTGGAGGACCATGCCGTACGGTATGAGAGTATTACTAGACTCAGTTCAGATCGGGGTGATGAAGGGTGAGAAACCTCACAAGAGGCTGGCCCCCGCTGTAGCCATAATGTTAGAGTACGGTAGCTATGTCGAGGAGTACAACTGGTTTAAATTCGAGGGTAAGCCTGCGGCACCACTGCCCTCCAGGGGGTCGATGAAACACACCATCATGCTAGCCGTTGCCTCAGCCCTGGAGATAGCTCTAGGAGCACTATTTCCTTGAAGGGAAATAAGGGGCTTAAAGTAAGATCTGAATTTGGTTGAGATAATGCTCACCGTGAGGATAGATGGCTTTACATACTACGTATGCGATCACTGCTACTCTATCTACAGTGACTTTGAGTCAGCTAGGTTATGCGAAGAATGCTGTAGCCATAACCGGCCTAAGCCAAGCTCCCTTATTGAGAGGAGGATAGGTTTCTACAATCCTTCAGGCGAGCAGAAGGTAGTGTTCACGGTCAGTAGACGCCCCCTCTTGAAAGCTTTCAAGATGTGTGAAGCCGTTTTAAGAATTGAGAGTTTAACGTCGGCTTGAAGAATTCTTCACCGATCAGTTTTCGGGTCCTTCTTCATCCAATTATTGAATATAGAGTGGGCTGTTTTAATGCTATGGTTCGAAGTATGAGTGCGGGAATCTCAGGAGATTCCACTCCGGCTTAGAGTACTTGACCTCGTAGAGCCTTCTCGCAAGCTCAACCTCATCCTTACCGGGGACATCCAGGTACGCGTTGGAGTCGAGTAGCTCGCTATAAGATTCGACAACAGCTTTCACCACTTTAGAGTAGTCTACTCCGACACCTAGGTTAGAGAGGTTGATAACCCTGTATTTCACCTCGCTAACCCTCTTGTCGGCAAGCTTAGCCTTCGACACCTTGAGTACTTTGGAAAGAACCTCGAGGTTCGTGTCTAATAATAGTGTCCCATGCAACAGGTAAGCCCCCTCCCTGAAACTACCTGCCGCACCTGAAACCTTGAACGCTCTATCCCCAACCGACACGACTACATCGTTTACGTTCTCCCTGAACGCGTTGAAGCCCAGCCTCCTCAGGGCGTTCACAAACCCCTCTAATAGGTGGTCGTATAGGTAGGATACACCCCCTTTCTCAGGCCCCCTGGTAGC
>WYEE01000026.1 GCA_009904025.1 Thermogladius sp.
ACATAACACCTCCGTATGCTAGGATTGCCATGGCTCTAGGTGCAAGAGTAACAAGCATGACCAAGAAAGGGGACAGAATCATACTTGGCACGAATAACTCACCCAATTTAGGTGGTAGAGACGCGACCCGACTGGACGTAGGTGTTAGAGAGATAGTTAGCGTATCTGAGGAAGATATACTTAACCCCCGGAAGCCTCCGGTTGTTTTCCGCGTAGAGGGCTATATGGTAGGTGACAGGTTTTTCGGCGGCATCCCCTTGACAGGCTATAAGACTGCGAGTATCAGAATGTTTTCGAGCAAGGATAACACCCTGAGAGTCTACGAGTACGATATCGGCCTACCACCGAGGCTTATAGACTCCTGCGATTACAATGTGAGAACTGGATGGAACAACATCAGTCTTGGAAGCCACTACAATATAGTTTCATTCAATCTGTCGAACCCGGATGATAAAGCGATTATCTACATAACACTAAATTAGACGGATTACCACCGGGGGGTTCTTCAACGCTTGCTTTCTACCTCCTTGAGCAGCCCCTCAATAAACTTGGATGCCTCCTCCCTACTAGTAAGCGTAGCCAGTTTCCTATTCGAGTAGGCGACGACTGTTTTCTCGCCCAGCTTCAGCCTTATTACATCCACTCCTTTAAACGAGTATACGTCTAATATCGATACCCCTTTCTTCACGGCCTCCTCCCTGAGTAATTCGATGGGTCTTTTAGGCATGGTTCTCACCGTGAATCCATGGATTTAAGTATCAAACCCCAGGTTTTAAACGTAGAGTGGGGGTTGAATGTGCAAAAATGTATTAAGTGGGGTAGTCACGGATTGAATGTCAAGGTTGAAAACGAGACTCTAAGTCTCCGAGGAAGCTTCAACATCGAGGTTAAAACCAGAGGGGTTGTATTCGAGAGGGCTACTGGTTACAGGGTTGTAGGTGATGGAAGGAAGAAGTATATCTATGTTGAACACATGGAGCTAGAGCCTCTCGAGGACGCCGTCAACTGCCCTGATGAGCTGGAGCTGGGTAAACTTGTTTTAAACAGAGTTAACCTTGACTTCGAGGAGTACTTAACTATCGTAACATCTAGTGAAAGCCTAATAGACTATATAGTCGTGACGAGAAGGTTGACTTGTATAGTGATTTCACGCAGAAGGGAGGCTTACTTCGACTTCACGGGGAACACCCTAGCGGTCTATCTCCTCTAGCCACCCCTCAAGTCCACAACAGTTGCTTTGACACTTGTTAAACCCTTATTCAATATCTTTGAAACATTATCGACGTCGAATCCACTAGTTAATACGACGGGTACCTGGAACTCTCTCGACAGCTCCACAGCAGATATTACCTTCCCGTACACCCCGCCCGTCGCATCCGTTCTCTCAAAACTCTTCAACATCTCGATTACACTACTATAATTATTAGAGTCGATTTTCTCAATTAACGTGGGCTTCCCGCAGGCACGTGGGTTACAGGTGAAGACGCCATCTACATCCATTAGAAATACAAATATCTCTGGCTTAAGGTGTTGAGCCATTAGCTTGAAAACTTTTTCTGTAGACAAAACTTCGAATCCCTCCTCGGTGAAAATGCACTCCCCATAGACTACTGGAGTAATCCCGAGCCTCAGCGCGCTTATCACGGGCTCGAGGTTTACGTAGTATTTACCCTCCTTGCCACCGATGATCGTGCTCGTTTGAATAGACACGGCTTCAACCCCTTCATCAACCAAATAGTCCACGATGAGCTTGTTCAGCCAACGTGTAGTTCTTTGGCACTCTACGACCATTGTCCTAGTGTTTACTCTGCCCATTAGCTTTGTCACAATAGTGTGGGCGAAACTCCCCCCGCCATTGGCCAGGATGACCCGTTTTCTCTCTAAAACGCTTTTCAGGATCTTAGAGAGTGCTTCAAGAGCGTGGAAGTTTATTGAGAAGGGCTTATCCTTAAAGGTGAGGAAGCTGCCACCGGCTTTAATGTACACTGCCTGCGCCTCTGAACTCATATTCCAAGCCCCAAAATACCTTTTTTATCTTCAGCCACTTAATTTATTCACCTAGTCTCTCCGAAGGGTGGTTTCCTATAATTTACGATGGCGTTCAAAAGTTTACAGCCGGACTGGAAAAAACGTGGATTCCGCTGATCGTCGCAAACATTTTCATCGCGTTGACAGCACCTTTGATCACGGCCTACTACGACTATAGGTATTTCGAGCAATGGTATGAAATAGCTTCAAAGTACGGTGTTGGCGAGATATATTCGCATTCTGCGAAAACCGCATACTTTCCCCTGACAGTCTACATATACCTGTTATTCCATTGGATGGGTCTGAGGCTTGCAGGCTTTCTGAAGATGGGGGCGAGCCCTCTTAACCCTGTAGTGGTTTTAATCGACAAGATCCCGTATATCGTTAGCTTCAACGTAATCTACCTTATTCTGAGAAAGAGGTACGGCTATACAGCCGGCTTCCTCTGGCTTATCAACATCAGCGCCTACTCAACCCTAGCAGGTTTCCAAGTAGACCTCCTTGTAGCCCTTTTGATTTTAGCCTCCATGATGTACTTGGAGGAGGCTAGAGTTGATAGGAGTTTTCTACTCGCCTCTCTCGCAACTTCGATTAAACAAATATTCGTCTTCACGGGGCTAATCCCCTTCGTAGTACTATGGAGGAAAAACGGTTTTAGGGTAGCGTTGAGAAAGCTACTCATCTACTTTATCCTACCTATTTTAGCCCTCTCCATACCATTCCTTTTGAGAGACCCCGTAGACTTCATCTACAAAAGCCTCTTTTTTCATGGATATAGATACCCCCAGGACCTTAGTTTATGGGCTATACCGATGTACGTTGTCGTATTCAACGTTCAAGCCCTACCCGGCTTTATCACCTGGGGTTGGATCATACCTTTCATCATATTCATGGCCTTGTTAACGGTAAAACTAGTCCAAGACCCGTTGATTGAAAGAAATATTTTGTACTATTACATAATCATAGTTTCCGGGATGATAGTGTTGAACAAAGTAGGCGGTTTAAACTATCTAACCTGGCTTTCCCCACTTCTGATAGCGTTCGCCTCAAGGACTCTCGGTAACTTAAGCATGAAGCTGAAGGGCATCAGCATTGCCCTACCATTATGGAGCCTCGTATTATATCCGTTCTTCACCTTTTTCTCAGCCACTGTTGTTGGAGGAGATATTTACATCGTCGAAGACTCGAGCTGGGAGCCGGCTGAGGGGATTTTCTACGCTAGTTACGGGTATTACAACCCGCTAGTAGGTTTAATCTCAGCGCTTAAATCAAACCCGACCTCCTACTTCATTTTCAAAAGCTTGTACAACGCTATCCCTGCGACTTCTATAGCGGTAACTCTGATCTACAATTTAACCATTATATACGTGATTAAAATAGCATGGAGGCTCACCAGGTATTAAACCATGCTGATTCTAATAGGTCTTGGGATGAAATTCGACGACCTGACTCTCCAGGCAGTCGACTACATCAGAGGAGCAGACGTAGTATATATCGACACATATACAAATATCTACGAGGACTACAGCAAGTTGATAGAGCTAGTGAAATCAAAAAAGTATAAGCTCGCTGGGAGGAACGATCTCGAGGGGGACAGCATTTCGAGAATAGTCGAGGAAGCCTCGAGATGGAATGTCGCGATCCTGGTCCCAGGAGACCCTCTGATCGCCACCACGCACGAGGCTCTAAGAGTTGAAGCTGTAAGGAAGGGTGTTAAAGTCGTCGTCGTTAACGGTCTTTCAATAGCTACTCTAGCTTTCAGTAGGACGGGGTTGCACTTCTACAAGCTAGGTAGGACGATAACCCTGACTTACAATAGGGAGTCCGCTGAGTATGTTGTCAACGCGATATACGACAATATTTCAAGAGGGCTCCACACATTGGTTCTCCTAGACATCAAGGTGGAGGAATCGAAGGCCATGAGTATACCTGAGGCTGTGGAAATACTGCTTGAAAGCGATAAGAAGGGAGTACTAGGTGAGAGAGTGGCCGTGGGAATAGCCCGCTTAGGTTTCTCAAACGAGTTTATAGTAGCTGATCTAACCGAAAACCTCGGTAACTACGCTTACCCGCCTCCCCCTCACTCAATAATAATCCCTGGCGACCTGCATTTCATGGAGATTGAGAGCCTGAGATACAACTGCAGGCTACCCATTGGGGTCTACGAGAAACTGGCTGGAGGACGTATTTGAAGAGGGAATAGTTTTCCTAAAGGTTTATAACCGGTTTCGCAACTTAAATGGAGAAATGGGTTGGACATTATGTCCAAGCAGATATTAACACTGATCATCGCTCTAATAATAGTTTTTTCGACAATTCAACCAGTGAAATTAACTATTGCGTCTGGGCAAACAATTACCGTAACCGACGCCCTCGGTAGAGCTGTAAACCTAACCAAAGTCCCGAGTAAAGTCGTCTCCCTCTCACCATCTATCACCGAGCTACTCCTCTCACTCAATCTCTCTAGCGTCCTCGTGGGAGTGGACGACTACTCCTACAGAGACTGGTATCTAAACGCCTCCCAGGAGTTCGCCTCGAGGAATATAACAGACGTAGGAGGCTACTGGTGGAGCGCTATAAAAATAGAGACGATCCTATCACTTCAACCCGACCTAGTTCTAGCTGACGCGGGCGCCCACAAACCACTCCTCAATACCTTTGCGGAATACAATCTCACAGTCGTGTACTTGAAGGGCGGTAGCGCGACAAGCATTGAGGACATCTACTCGGATATATACCTTGTCGGCAGGATATTCAATAAGACAAGCGAGGCTATTACTCTGATAAATGAGATTGAGAAGCACCTGGAGTTGGGCAGGAGCCTGCTAGGCGGCTACAGCGGAGTGAGCGTACTCTACGTCGTGGGAATCTACCAGGGCATATGGGTTGCCGGTAAGTCAACATTCTTCGATGACCTTATTTCAAGGCTTGGCTTGAGGAACGCCGCTGGATCCTACGGTTGGACACCCGTGGACATTGAGGAGATCGCCTCCTGGAAGCCTGATGTAATATTAGTAGCCGGGATGGGGATCACGGAAAAAGATGTTGAGGACGCCGGGCTGACAAAGCTTGGTGCTAGAATAGTCATCCTGAACAGTACAGAGACGGATGTGCTCAGCAGGCCATCACCCATAATCATGTTGGCGCCGAGCATCATCTACGATATTTTAAAGAGTTTCACAACAACCACGCCGCCCGCAACGACCTCCACGATCTCAACAACAACCGCTACCGAGACTCAGACAGTGACCACTACTTATACAACTACCTATACGACAACTTATACAACCACACAAGTTAAACAAGAGTTCACCACAAGTGAGGCTCTGCTGTATATAACAATATCCGCGGCTCTCGCACTGATAATAGGTTTCGTCGCTGGTAGGTTTATCTCTAGAAGGAGCTAAACACCATGAGAAGCCCTGACAAAGCGTATTTTTTGAAGATACTCCTCCTAGACGTACTCTTATTGGTGACATCTTTAACTATAGTTTACGCGGTCGACTTTCACAATGTGAACATCAGTATTATAGCCGAGTACAGATTTTACAGGGACACCTATGCCTTCCTCGCTGGCTTGATACTAGGCTTCTCCGGGAGCGTCCTCCAGGCAAGTCTCAGGAACCCGCTTGTAGACCACTATGTTCTCGGGATAGGTTCTACATCGCTTTTCGCCGCATACCTTGCCATAGCACTCCTAGGCTCCGTCGACTTAGTGCTTATAGTGGTGAGCAGCCTCGCCGGGGGCTTGAGCGGGCTCGCCCTGTCTCTCAGCCTGGCGAACTACCTCGGGGGTAGTGAGGTAGCATATGTTCTAGCGGGAGTAGGAGTCGCTAGCTTGTTCTCGGGGCTCTCGTTCATCTTATCCTACTATATCCTCCAGAAGCAACCTTACGCATGGGCTCTGCTATTAGGGTCGTTTGTAACCCCCTTGAAAGAGTATTTGCCCTACCTTGTCGCAGCGTCTTTTATCAGCCTGATAGCATACCTACAACTCGCCAGGAAGCTCAACCTCCTTCTCCTAGGCGACATATACTCTAAGCAATTCGGGGTTGACCCCAAAACCACTCGGCTAGTGGCGAACCTGGTCGCAGGGGGCTTGTCGAGCATTGTAGTAGGCTTCTTCGGTACTATCGGCTTCCTGGGACTAGTAGCACCCAACCTTGTGAGGCTCTTATTCAAGACGAGCGATAACAGGGTGACAGTACTCAACTCCTCCATCCTCTCAGGCATCCTCCTCCTAACGACAGACCTTGCAACTAGAAAGGTGCTTGTCACGAAAGTAGGCGAAATCCCCGCGGGAGGTGTAGTCTCAGCCTTCGGCGGTGTCTTCTTCCTCCTAATCCTGCTACGTGAGGTGAAGAGTATAGGATGATTGTCGTGGAGATACGCGACTTAAACGTTGTTTACGGCCAGAACCCCGGGGTCACGGTCGAGAGGCTGATGTTGACGAGTGGCCGCGTGAACTGTGTCGTAGGTCCAAACGGGGCTGGTAAAAGCAGTCTACTCAAGGCGGTCGCAGGTTTACTCACCTACAGGGGTGAAATCTCGATCAAGATTAACGATGTTGAAGTGGAGAAAAACGAGCTACACAGGTACGTAAGCTACGTGTCTGATATTCAGCCAAGCTCGATCAAGGTTTCTGTTAGAGAGGCCCTCCTGTACGCTAGGTACCCTTGCTCACCCGGTTTCTTCTACTCGGACAGGGATTTCAAGTACGTCGAGGAGACCAGTAGGCTCCTCGGCATAAGCCACCTCATGGAGAAGTCGCTGAGCGAATTGAGTAGCGGGGAGCTCCAGAGGGTTCTAATAGCAATTGGGATCGTCAAAAATCCCGCCCTCCTACTCCTCGACGAACCCGATATCCACCTAGATCTCTATAACAAGACACGCCTAATCAAAGTGATAAGGGGGCTTGCCGGCGAGAAATTAGTCGTTTTATCCACACACGACCCCTCGGTTGCCTCAACGCTTTGCGACAGGTTGATACTCTTGAATAATGGCACGGTGCAGGGGGACTTCGGGATCGAGGAGTTAAATCAGGCTTTAGGCTTATTCGAGGAGGTCTTTAAGACACGCCTAGCAGTAGTGGAGGTGGAGGGTAGGAGAATGCTTATACCGGTCTACTCGGTTTCTACTTGATATGGTAGCAGACCTCTCTACACATCCGTGTTAAGCTTGATACAACAGCTACGTCATCTACAACTGGTTGATATCTAGACCAAACCACCACGATCGAGTTGACTCCAGCCCTAGGATCTAAGTTTTCGATGAAGACCCTCGTTAAGTCTTCGGGTGCCAAGGGGAAGTCTAATCTATCTGACTTCACACCTATCAAATAGATTTTCCTAAAATCCTCCAAGGCGACCACCAGGGCGTCCCTGAAGTATATTATCCTATTGGCAAGGCAATCTATTAGCCGGGGGCTGAATCCACTGTATATGGAGGACTCGAAACCGTTTACGGATGCCCTCTCAACTCTTAGACTATTGAGGAAGCCCTCCAGGAGATCTAACTCTCCTCTACCAAGCTCCCTTAACTTTTCTAGGATGCCTCTAACCTGCCTCTCTGTTAAACCCAGCCTCCTTGAAATATGCATCCTGCCAACTCT
>WYEE01000076.1 GCA_009904025.1 Thermogladius sp.
GGGTTTGAAAACCCCTGTCGAGGTCTACGCCAACGGCTCCTGGACTCCCTCGACCACACTATACAACGGGGCCTTGATCAGGGCCCCGAGCACTGATGGGAGGCTTGTAGTCGAGACTGATGGAGGCCCCCTGGTGGCTTCACCATGAGGTCTGTCAGCACTATCGTCGGCTTATACCTCGCTTTAATAGCCTTGCTCGCTGTTGGGCTGGCCCTCGTGGGGAAGCTAGGGGAGTTCTCGAGCTACTTCAACTACGCTGCCAGTAGAGCCGGGGACGTCTTGAGCGAGGAGGCCAACCAGCCCTTCATGACGCTGGCGCTGGAGGGGGACGATTTATACCTGAACGTGACCCCTCTCAGAGCTTTCAGCGCGAAATACCTGATCTTGGAGTTCGCCAACAACACTCTAACTGTCAGGGAGCTGGGGGAGGTAATCTACAACACGACCCTGATACCCCTCGTCTACAACTACAGCGGTGAGGTCTTCAAGCCTATCCTGGTCACGGGGAGCGGGGTCGCCTACGTGTACACGCCTGGGAGGGACCCATTGCTGGCGAGCCTGAACCCGGGTCTAGCGGGGAAAGTCTACGTGGACCCAGAGGTGGTTTCAGCCCTTAGGAGCCTGGCGCTAAGAGAGGTAGGGGCCTTGAGGCAGGTCTACAACCCCCTCTCGAACAAGAGCGTTATAGTTGTAGCTGGTTTAACCCAGCTGAACTACACGAGAGTAGATGCTGGATTGAACCTAACCCTCAACTTCAGGATTGGGCAGGCAGTCAACTCTTCTACAGGCGAGCTATGCCCCGCGCTCTTCCTGGACAGCCCTCAGGGGTCGATCACCATCACCCTCTTCTGCCTCTCCCAGCAGGCCGGCTTCTTCGACAAGACAGTCTACTACGGGAGGCTTAACATAGGCGGCTACCCCGTCGACTTGTATATTGATGCCTTCGGGTTGTACAGGGGGTACGCGTACTACTGGTACCCCCAGCCCTCGGCGGGCACTATAGTACCGGTGTCAGCCCTATACGTTGCGCTGAGGTTCAAGCCCCTTGGCTACTACACGGTTGTCTTAAAAGGGTCGGCGAGCCTAAGCCTCACCGTCCCCGGCTCGCTCACAATACCGTTCTACTCGCCCTACACCAACGTCTGCGACACAATACTAGACGACTACCTAGGCTACCCCGCCCTAACACCGGTTGTGCTAGCGCCCTCCTCCACCTTCACGGCGAACGCCTCCTTCAGAGGCTACGTTAACGCGACGAACATCTACGGCGGCTTCAACCAGACTAGGCAGTACCAGTTCACGAACGCCACCCTGATAGGTGGGCCAGCCCCCTCATACCCCGGCTCATACCAGCCCTTGTACACAGCCTACGCGGGAGGCTTCTTCGAGACAAGCGACTACATCGTGATACTCGCGGGGGGCACATACCTCCTCCCACAAGGCTTAGTCAACCCCTCGAACCAGGTACAGTTCAACGCGACTATCACACTGGATACAGCCGTATTCATACAAGACCCCTCCCTCAGCATAGACGTGCCCGAGGCAAGCATTATTCAACTAGGTGGTCTAGTAGACTACAGCACCCCCAGCATCCAGGCCCGCTCCTGGTACAGCCTCCTAAACAACCTCACACTAAGCTACTTGAAACCCGGGGCCTACGCCGTGGTGGACGTAGGGGGGTCATACTCGACAACGCTAAACCAGGGCGAGCCGACCGTGGTCTACTCTCCCGGCAGGCAGCTTACCCTGATAGAGCCCCTGGCCGGTGTTGCGGTTGAAACCCTGTGGAACACCTCCTGCACCGGCGTGAACATAACCCCTACGATAGGGGCGCTATTCTGGTTTAACATAATAGCCTACTCCCTGAGACTGCCCACACCAGGCGCCCCCGCACCCCTCACGCTCAGCATCTCCAACGGGACGCAAGTCGATTACATCGCCCAGCCACTCAAGCCAGCTGTGGCGATAGCGTACGGTGGCTCTGCCCAGGAGGTCTTCGCCTACGTTTACAGGGGTTCCAACACAACGCTCGTAAACAACCTTAACACAAGTCTGAGAGTCATGCTAGTCAAGCTGAGAGCGGTAGGCGGCAGCCTAGTGCTAGACCTAGGCTTAAACCCCGTTTACACGGCCATAGTAAACCCCGGCTCAAACTACATCACGATACCCGGGAGCATCGAGGGGGGCTTCTACGCTCTAATCGCCCAGCCGCTAGGCGAATACTCGACCCCGCTACCAACTGAGGTAACTCTCCTCTACGTTATTTAATCAGGTAAATCAAAGGCGAAGGATTAGGGTTTGAGCACACCGGTAAAACAGGTTTAAATAATTGAGTGTAATGATTTTATATATTGGCGGGTACGCTATGAACGCGTTAACTAGGGTACAGGTTGTATTGATTGTTATTATAATCATAATAGCCGCTGTGGGGGCAGGCCTCTACCTCTCCTCCAAAGGCGCGCCGAGCCCAACCCCGACGCCAAGCCCCTCACCAACCACCGCGACCACACCCCCCGCAACCACCACGACGACCACGACGACTACAACAACCACCACTACCCCGGCTACGCCTACTCTCACAATAGGGAACACTACTATAAGAGTGTCAAGCGACCTAGCCAACTTCGTCGCAGCCTGCAAGTCGGGTAGTATACCGGCTGGGAGCGTGGAGATAATATTCGGGCACGCCCTGGCAAGCAGCGAGATACCGGCCTTCAACAAGGTTATACAGGACTTCATGAGCGAGTACCCTTGTATCAAAGTCACTGTTAAACCATACGCGGACATGAACACGTTGAAGTCCTCCGTGATAGCCGCAGTCGCGGTAGGCCAGCCAGGCGCCGGGCCGGATGTCTTCACGTGGGCCCACGACTGGATCGGGAGCTTCGCGGACGCCGGTAGGATTGTGCCGCTAGACAAATACCTGCCACCCGAGTCTATACAGGATATCAGGAGCCAGCTACTACCCGTGGCCGCCACGGCTGTAACGTACAAGCTTAAGATGTACGGTGTACCCTACGCTGGCGAGGCGATAGCGTTGATAATAAACAAGAAGATGGTCTCCACGCCGCCGACTACCTTCGACGAGATGAAGGCTATAATGCAACAATTCTACAACCCGGGACAGGAGATGTATGGGCTCGCATACCAGATAGACCCATACCACATATACCCGTGGATAACCGCTTTCGGAGGATACTGGTACGACCAGTTGACTGACACCATAGGCGTTAACTCGACTCAGACGAAACAAGGGTTGACATTCTTCATCAATAACATACTCCCATACCTATACTACCAGGACCTAGGCGCCCCCACTCAACCCAACTTATTCTTCACGCAGAAGGCACCGATGATTATAACTGGGCCTTGGAACCTAGCCGGGATAAACCAGTCCATAGGCTTAAACAACGTTGTAGTCGAGGCCATCCCCCCGATAATAATAAATGGGACTAAGTACATCCCTAAGCCTTTCAGCGGTTTCAGGAACATGTATATAACAAGCCTAGCCGAGCTTGGGGGTAGGAACAGGATACTGGCCTCAATACTCTTCGTCCTCTACGTTGGCTTAAACGACAACGAGTTGGAGACGCTCATGGTCGGGAACGGCTACGTGCCCGTTAAGCTCAGCGTGCTACAATACCTAGAGGGGAACAAGGATAAATACCCGATAATCTACGGCTTCGCGCAGGCTGTCATGAACAGTACTCCCATGCCGAACTCGCCTAAGATGGATGTCGTCTGGAACGTAGGCACCTACCTGAACGCTATAATAAACGCCTACACTAGTGCGATGAGTGAAGGCAAGCCCCAGAGCCAGGCAATCCAAGCCGCTATAGACCAGGTTGGGCCACAGCTAGACCAAGCCTACGCTAGCATAATGCAGGCCCTCTCCACGACAACCACATAATTTTTTCCCGCACCCCTTTCACGGGAGGTTTCACAAAATGCCCTCGCGTAAAACCAGGGCTGAGATACTCTACCCTAGGAGAGTAGCCTACACTCTAGTCTTAGCTAGTATAGCCCTCTATCTCTTCTTCTCTATCTGGCCTATACTATTCTCTATTGGGATAGCCTTCACGGATGCGAACGATGTGAAGATAGCCCCCAACCCCAAGCTCGTTGAGTCAATAAACAACGCTATAGCCTGCGCTACAATGCTCAGGGACAACACCTCCTACATGCAGGTAGCGATAGGGGTGGTTAGGAGAGTGGACTCCCTACTGGGGTCAATAAACCAGAGCCTGGCGGACATATACAACATGACGGCGAGCGGGGTGAGCCCCTCAAGCCTCGAATACCAGCTCGCGGCCTCAGACTTGTACAACAAGGCGAGCCAGCTGCCCAGCATACTAAGCGACTTCGAGAAAGCATTCAACTGCACCCAGCTAGGCTACCCGACGGACAAGACTGTGGTGAGCTCGGATGTAGAGTCCAACCTGACGAGGCTGATGGAGTTATCCTCATACCTCCCGACTCTCCAGGACCCTGGTAGAATACTGAATTTAACCTCGATGGGCTTAAGCATAGTGTCGTCGAGTATATCCTACTTCAGGTCTATTGAAACAGACTACAAGGGGTATTTCAACAGTGTTATAAGCAGCCTTGAAGCCGATAAGAGCAATGTCGAGATGCACTTCATAGGGTTAAGCAACTTCCAGAAACTCTTCACAGACCCAAGGTTCATATACTCCCTCTACAAGACACTGCTATTCGTTGCGACCAGTGTGCCCCTTAAAGTAGGCGTGGGCGTCCTACTAGCCTTCCTCTACTCAACCCCCCTGGTCTACGGTAGGAGGGTTTGGAGAGGGCTCCTGCTCACACCCTGGGCACTGCCACTACTGCTCTCGGGGATGATGTGGAAGTACATATTCTACCCGAGCGGGCCGATGGGGCTGGCCCTCCACCTCGACATAAACAACAACGAGTGGCATGCCTTCCTGGTATACAACCTGTTCGAGATGTGGCTTGCATACCCGTTTATAATGACTGTGACCATGGGGGCTCTATCAGGTGTCTCAAAGGATCTAATAGAGGCATCCTACATCGACGGTGCCAGCGTCTGGTTCAGGATGAGGAGGATAACCCTCCCGCTTATATCGAGGCCCCTAGTCCTTGCAACCATCCTGACGACAGGCGCCTCACTCCAGGCATTCATGGTCCCGCTTCTAATAAACGGTGGCGGGCCAACGGAGACCATCACCGCGCCATTCCTAGGGTCGGCGACGGGCAACGCGAACGAGTTTCTACTGCTCTTCGGCTACGACAGGGTTACAATCGACAAGCAGTACGGCTACGCGGCGGCAACCTACGTGGTTGTGGTCTTGATAATACTCGCCTACGTAGCGCTCTGGTTCTACTACAGTAGGAGGGGTGGGAGAGGGTGGTGAAGTCTATTACATTCACAAACATAATGCTCAGGATAATCCTAACGATAGTCGGAGTCCTCGTGGTATCAATACTACTATACCCTGTGGTATACGCTTTCCTAATGTCTATAATGGGTAGGGAGGGGATATTCCTAACAAGCTTGAACCAGCTAGCCACCTACGGCATAGACCCCTGGAGGTACCTCGACGTCATCAGAGACCCCGAGTTCGTTAAATCCCTGACTACAAGCATTATAGTGGCCCTCCTCACAATCCTGGTGTCAGTCCTAGTGATAACGCCAGCGGCGTACGGGTTCTCCAGGTTCAGGTTCTGGGGGAGGGACTCGCTACTATACGTTTACTTGATCATGAGCCAGGTTGGGGGAGGCTTCGGCATAATGGCCACGGTAGCACTCTACATCTTCCTCCTGAGGTTGAACGCCATGGGTGTGCCAGTGCTAGGCAACATGTTCATACTACCCGTCATATACAGCTCGGGACTAGTCCCCTTCATGACCTGGCTTCTGAAAACATACTTCGACAGCCTCCCCAAGGAGCTTGATGAAGCAGCGTTCATGGATGGGGCGAGGTGGAGCACGATAGTGTTCAGGGTGATACTCCCTGCTTCGAGGTCTGCTCTCATAATAATAACACTGTTCTCGTTCATGAGCGCTTGGGGCGAGTTCATCCTAGCCAACTTCCTGGGCGTGAGCACACTAGCCCAATACATATTCTACACAGCCTTCGGGGCCAGGGGGCTAGAGTTGCCTGCCAGGTTCGCCGCAAACGCCATATTATTCGCCATTCCAACAATAGTGATCTACGTGGTAGCCCAGAGGTATATCGGGGAAGCCATGAGAATGGGCGCTGTAAGAGGTTAAAAAACTAGATTATAAGCCTACCCGTTTTTTTATCAAACACGAGAATCCTCCTGGGGTCTAACACCAGGTACGCTTTATCCCCTGGCTTAAACCTGGCTTCACCTAAAATCCTGGCTTTGACGAGCTCGTCGCCGAGCCTCGCTGTAGCTATAACCTCGGAGCCGAGGTTCTCGAGGACCTCGATTGTGCCCTCCACTACACCCACCTCTCTAACCCTCTTGCCTGATACAAGCAAATGCTCAGGCCTTATACCAGCGTAGACCTCGCTGACACCACTCCTCGCGAGTTTTGAACCCAGACCGGGTTCGAGTGGGAGGGTGAATCCTGGGCATGAGAGTTGGAACGTGGTTTTAACTTTGCCCGAGCCCATTAAACCGCCTGAAATCTCCTCGGGGACATTGTACTCCACGCCACTCGTCTCCGCCAGAGTACATGGGAGGAGGTTCATTGGAGGAGAGCCTATGAACGTGGCCACGAAAGTGTCGGCCGGCTTATTGTACAATTCGCTTGGCGAGCCTACTTGGAGTACCCTACCAGCGTTCATCACCGCTATCCTATCAGCCATGCTCATAGCCTCCACCTGGTCGTGGGTGACGTATATGGTTGTAATCCCGAGCTTCATCTGAATCTTCTTCAACTCAGTCCTCATGGTCACCCTCAGCTTGGCATCTAAGTTGCTCAACGGCTCGTCCAGCAACCAAACCTTCGGCTTACGGACTAGGGCTCTAGCCAGTGCAACCCTCTGCTGCTGCCCACCGCTGAGTTGAGAGGGGTATTTATCCAAGTGTTCTCTAATGCCTAGGAAGTCTGCTACCGAGACGACTATCCCTCTTATATCCTCCTCTGTCAAACCCATGCTCTTCCTCCTAGCCCTCAAGGGGAAGGCTATGTTGTCGAAGACGGTCATATGCGGGTAGAGAGCGTAGTTCTGGAAAACCATTGCGACATCCCTATCCTTCGGGTGGACGTCGTTTACAAGCCTCTCATCGATATACACCTCACCTTCATCAGGGGTCTCTAGACCGGCTATAATCCTCAGCGTTGTTGTTTTACCGCAACCCGAGGGGCCTAGGAGAGCGAAGAACTCGCCGTCCCTTATATCCAGGCTCACATGGTCTACTGCCACAACTCTACCATACCTTTTAACCACGTTGACGAGCTTTACACGGGCCATCTAGGCTACCCTCTCACCTGTAATAGTAGTGTGTATTAGGTTGGAAAAAACCTTGTTCTCCAACTACTTCACCTTGAACCCCAGTACAACCGCCACCGCTAGGACT